>JAVHPL010000001.1:0-1459 GCA_036170555.1 Sediminibacterium sp.
TAGAACTACTATTATCAACAAATCAAAAGAGTTGATGCAACTAATGCAGATGCAGCCCCATCAGTTTTGCATGGAAGCATCTGCCAAAGAATTAAAGCAATTAGAAGCCTTTAAGCATCGTACTTTCAACGCAACTGATTTATTATATTGTATTGAGTTCTTTAAATACCATTATGCAACAAACGATTCACTAGAAGATGCATTTCTCATCAATAAAAAATCACCAGCATCTATGTATGAAGCGCTTGTACATTTTCATCAATACTTTTTTTCACTAGAATATGCTCCCGCCAGAACCAAGAAACATATTGCTAACCCAGCCAAAGGATCTACTTGTAAACGGTTGAATATGTATTTAAGATGGATGGTGAGGAAAGACAATAAAGGAGTTGATTTTGGTATTTGGAAAAAAATAAAACCTGCTCAATTAATTTGCCCCATTGATGTACATGTTGCCAGAGTAGCCAAGCGTTTTAATTTATTCGATCGCCAACAAATAGATTGGCAGGCCGCCGAAGCATTAACCAATTACCTAAAAAAGCTGGACCCTAAGGATCCAGCTAAATATGATTTTGCCTTATTTGGATTAGGCGTGATAGAGAAATTCTAACTTATTTTAATTCAAAAGCGGCGTTCAACGTTTTCTTTGAATCTCCTCCAACAAATACAGTAAACTTACCCGATTCTAAAACAGTATTACCTGCTCCATCATAAAAATGAAGGTCTTTCCCCGTTAATACAAATTGTACCGTTTTAGATGCACCTGCTTTCAACATGATTTTCTTAAACCCTTTCAATTCTTTTACAGGACGTATAATGGATGCAGTTAAGTCTCTAATATACAACTGAACTATTTCTTCACCATCCACACTACTCTTATTTGTAATAGTAACAGATACGTTTAACGATTCATTTTTCCCAATACTTGTATCACTTAATTTTAAGCCATCATATTCAAAAGTTGAATAACTCAACCCATATCCAAATGGATAAAGTGGCTCATTCGGAATATCACGATAACGAGATTTCCATGCACCGTCTCCAGTATCAGGAGCCGGTCTATTGGTATTAAAATGGTTATAGTAAACGGGTATTTGACCAACTGCATAAGGGAAACTCATTACTGTTTTTCCTGACGGATTATAGTCGCCTGCTAAAACATCTGCAACTGCATTACCTGTTTCTGTTCCTAAAATCCAGCATTGAACAATGGCAGTACTCAAGTCTTGTATTTGTGTTAATACCATGGGGCGGCCACTGTTTACCAATACCACCACTGGTTTACCTGTTTTTTGCAAGGCTTTTAATAATTGAACCTGATTTTCTGGAATAGTTAAATTAGCCAATGATCTTTCTTCACCAGCCAATTTTCCACTTAATCCAATTGTAGCAACTATTACATCGGCATTAGTTGCGGATGATACCGCTTCATTTATTAATGCTTCACTGCCAGTATTAT
>JAVHPL010000002.1:0-7328 GCA_036170555.1 Sediminibacterium sp.
TTTGTTCCCAGCTATATAGATAAAAAAACTAATGTTGTTACCCTCGTAATAAAAGATCCCAAAAAAGTTCCTTGGTACGATTCTATCCCGTTTATTGCAGACTTACATTGTGATGCACTGCTCTGGAATAGAGATAATTTAAAAAGACATCAATATGGTCATGTAGATATTCCCCGTATGCAAGAAGCCAATATGGCTTTTCAAGTTTTCACAATTGTTAGCAAAGCACCTAGAGGATTAAATATTGAAAAGAATGATGATAAAACTGATCAAATTTCCTTACTCAGTTTTGCACAGTTGCGTAATCCAGAAGATTGGTTTAGTGTTAAGAAAAGAGCTCTGCATCAAACTGAAGCTTTATTTAAAACAGCAAAAAAATCTAACGGGAACTTTAGAGTCATTACCAGTAAAGCATCTCTGCAAGCATTTATTCAAGACAGAAGCATTCATCCTACTATTACTGCAGGCATGCTTGGTATTGAAGGTGCACATTGTTTAAATAGCGAAATTGAAAATTTAAAAGAATTTTATAACGCAGGTGTTCGATATATTGGGTTAACACATTTTTTTGACAATGCTTGGGCTGGATCTAAACATGGTATACTAAAAGGTGGATTAACTGAAAAAGGTAAATTGCTTATTCGATCTATGGACAGTTTACATATTATTATAGATTTAGCACATAGTTCTACTAAAACAATCGACGATATTTTTGCTTTAACGAATAGCCCAGTAATTATTTCACACACTGGTATCAGAGGTGTATGCGATAATAACCGGAATTTATCGGATGCACATTTAATTGAAATAGGCAAACGAAATGGTTTAGTTGGTATTGGATTATGGGAAACTGCCGTATGCGGAACAGATGCAGCAGCTACTGCAAAAAGCATTCGTTACGTAGCAGATAAAATTGGTATAGATAAAGTTGCTTTGGGATCTGATTTTGATGGAGCCATCGGTACACACTTTGATGTTACTGGGCTTCCTTTAATTGTAAATGCCCTCCTCAAAGAAGGATTCAATAAGGAAGACATTTACAAAATCATGGGGGGAAATATCCGAGATTTTCTATTAAAAAACTTACCCAGCAACTAATTTGCACATTGGTTATTAGCCTAATAACAATAAGTTTAACGAAAATGCTAACAACAAGTTTTTTCTTCAGTTTTATCCTTAACGCCGGCAGCGTTTAGTATATATTCAAGAGGACATATCCTAGTGAATGATGACTGAAGTAAATTGAGTCCTACAAAAACACCTAACCACAACCAATTAGAACTTACATAATAAGTAAGTATTATACTTGTTAACGTTAAGCTTCCGGCAACTGCTCTTACAATTCTTTCTTTCATAATTTTTATTTTAATAAGATGATTTTTCAACAGGCATCACGAATGCCCTTATTGGAAATTCAGATGAATTAATGGTATTATGTTCTTTAATTAATTGCAATGCCAAATCCACATGCGATTCGGTAGTAAAAGAGAAAACAAAAACAGAATCGAATTTTGCTTCCCCATTACTAAACCAACTATCTAATAAATTTGGTTCATTTCCATCTTTAAATCCAATAGTATCTGTAGCACTAAAAATATGTATATTGGCTTTTTTAAAAATGGTTGCAACATCATCATTGTATTCTTTAAGAGCTGTAACAAATAAAAGTTTCATATAGTGTTATTTAATTAATTTTTTTACGCATCATTTTATAATAAAGCAATGGAACTACCAATAGGGTTAAGAAAGTAGAGGTGATTGTTCCGCCCATTAGTGAAATTGCCAACCCTTGAAATACTGGATCAAATAAAATAATAACTGCTCCTAATACAACTGCTCCTGCAGTTAATAATATGGGAGTTGTTCTTACTGCCCCAGCTTCAATTATAGATTGTTTTAATGGGATTCCCTCTTTCAAACGAATATTAATAAAATCAATTAATAATACCGAATTTCTAACCATTACACCAGCCAGTGCTATAAATCCTATCATAGAAGTTGCCGTAAAATACGCCCCCATCATCCAATGGCCCAATAAGATACCAATTAACGAAAGTGGTATAGCAGCTAGCATTACCAAAGGCACGGTAAAATTTTGAAACCAACCTACTATCAACATATATATAATTAAAATTACCGCGGCAAAAGCAATTCCTAAATCTCTAAAAACTTCATAGGTAATTTGCCATTCACCATCCCACTTAATTGAATATTCATCTTGATTAACTGGTTGTGCCGTATACTCTTCATTTAATTTTGTGTACCCAATTGGTAATTGAATATTTTTTAAGCTATCAGACATTGCAGACATTGCGTAAGAAGGGCTCTCTAATTTTCCAGCCATATCAGCCAAAACATACACAACCTCTTTTTGATTTTTTCTATAAATATTTTTATCTTTTAAAACACTATATATTTTTACTAAACTATTTAAAGGAACCATATTACCCTGACTATTTTGAACTTGCAGATCTAATAATTTGCTAAGATTATTTTTTTCAGCATCCTTTAGTTGCAATTTAATGGGAACTTGATGATAGGAATTAGGTTGATTTATATTACCAACAATCATTCCAGATAAAGCACCCTGTACAGTTGCATTAATTTGCCCATTAGCAATACCGTTTAACATGGCTTTTTCCTTGTCTACAGAAATTTGGTATTCTTTTTCATCATCTTCTACCATCCAATCAACATCCACAACATCTGCCGTGCTTTTCATTAATTGTTCAACCTGTTTTGCGATTTTTATTTGTTGCGCATAATCTGGTCCATAAATTTCTGCAACAATGGTAGATAACACTGGAGGACCAGGTGGTACTTCTACCACTTTAATATTGGCATGATATTTTAAACCAATTTGTTGCAATGGCAAACGCATTGATTTTGCTATATCATGACTTTGAATACTTCTCTCCTCTTTATCAACTAAATTAACTTGAATATCTGCCATATTATTTGCTCTTCGCAAATCGTAATGCCTTACCAAACCATTGAAACTAATTGGAGCAGATGTACCAATATAACCTTGGTAATTTTGTACCATTGGTTGAGCAGAAATAAATGATGCCACATCGGATGCAACTGCCATACTTTTTTCTAATGTTGTTCCTTCGGGCATATCAATTACAACCTGAAATTCATTTTTATTATCGAAGGGTAACATTTTTACAGCCACCGATTTTGTATAAAATAATAGCATAGAACCTATTAAAATGAAAACTGTACCCAAAATAAATGCCCAACGTTTCCATCTAGTTTCTAGCATTGGAAAAATAAAACGATGATAAATTTTATATACCCCTGTTTCTTCTAAAACACTTCCTTTGCGTTCATGCTGAGTTGATCCTTTCTTCTCTTTTTCTCTCAAAAAGATATAACCAAGATAGGGTGTTAAGGTAAGTGCTACAACTAATGAAAGTAGCATGGCAATTGCAGCGCCTATTGGCATAGGACTCATATAAGGTCCCATCATTCCCGAAACAAAAGCCATTGGCAACACAGCAGCAACAACAGTAAATGTGGCTAATATAGTGGGATTACCTACTTCATTAATGGCGTATATTGCTGCCTGTAATGGAGGTAATTTTCGCATCTTAAAATGACGATGCATATTTTCCGCAATGATAATTGAATCATCTACAACTATACCTGTTATAAACACCAAAGCAAATAATGTAATTCTATTTAAAGTATAGCCCATTACATAATAACTAAATAATGTTAAGGCAAAAGTTACTGGAACAGACAAGAATACAACCAATCCTCCTCTCCAACCCATGGCTAACATTACAAATAAGGTAACTACAACAATAGATATAAATAAATGAAATAAAAGTTCACTTACTTTATGTGATGCAGAGTCTCCATAATTTCTAGTTTCAGAAACATGTAAATCTGAGGGTATCAAGTTTTTCTTTAAATAACTTATTTTATTTTGAATTTGAGTAGAAAGCTTCATTGCATCCGCACCAGATTTTTTGGCTACAGCAATTGTTATTGCAGGATATGAACCTGTATATTTTTTATAACCAGATATGTCTGCTTTTCCGTAACCAAAAAATACATATTGTGAAGCTTCTGAAGGTGCTTCTTCTACTTTGGCTACCTGCCTTAAATATACTGGTTGGCCATTTCTCATGCCTACAACCAATTTGGCAATATCATCTGCCGTATTTAAGAAATTTCCTGTTTGAATTGAAATTGCAGAATCATTTCTTGTAATAACCCCTGCGTCACTTTGACTATTTCCTGCCTGAATGAACTTGCTGATACCAAGTAAATCAACCCCATTTAATGCCATCAGGGATTTATCTAATACTACTTTTACTTCTTTATTTCTTCCACCACTTATTGAAACTTCTGCCACATTTGGTACTTTCTTGATCTCATTGGCTAACTCCTGACCTATTAACTTTAAGTCATAATCATTATAGTGTTCTCCCCACAATGTTAGCCCCAATACGGGTACATCATCAATAGCACGTGATTTTATCAACGGCATGGTAACACCTTGTGGCATCACATCCATATGCTTCATGATTTCACTATATAACTTAACCAACGATTTTTCTACATCTTCTCCTACATAAAACTGAACAATCAACATTAATTGACCTTTCATTGAAGTAGAATAAACATATTCCACACCCTTTATATTAGAAATGAATTTTTCCATTGGAGCAGCAATCTTTGTTTCAACCTCTTTAGGTGATGCTCCTGGATACCCAATAAAGATATCTGCCATGGGTACCTGTATTTGAGGCTCTTCTTCACGAGGTATTAATAAAGTACTGTATCCACCAATGAATAGAAAAGCAATCATCAACAAGATGGTTAACTTAGATTGTAAAAATGATTTTGCTATATTACCTGATAAACCTTTTTCCATTATTAATTATTTAGTTTTTACCGGAGCTCCGTTATACAATCTTCCTGATGCACTTAAAATAAATTGCTCTTGTTTAGCTAAACCAGAGAGCACTTCTACTTGTTCCCCTTTTGTTTCACCCAATCTTACCCAACGTAACAAAGCGGTTTGCTGTGCACTAATTGTATATATACCGGTTAACTGATCACGATATACGATTGCCGAAGCTGGTATCATTATTGTTCCAGTTTCAGTTTCATTCAAAGCCATTTTTTTTGATTGTGGGAATTGTACATGAACAAACATACCAGCATACAATTTACCATCAGTTACTGGCAAAGAAATTTTTACAATATATTGACTACCTGAGAACTGTGATGATGGATTAATTTGTATAATCTTACCTGCTATCACTTTACCTAAAGACTCTATTTTCATTTCCGCTAAATCTCCAATGTTTAAAGAACTTATTTGATTCTCTGAAACAGATGCAGCAACCTGCAAGCTACCTGCTTGGTCTATTGTAAGCACTGGCATTCCTGGAGTTGCCATGCTACCTGCTTCTGCCATTTTTTGGGTGATCGTTCCAGCAAAGGGAGCCGTTACCGTTGTATAAGCCAATTGTGCAGCAACCTCATTCTTCATCTCTCTTGCGGCCATTGCATTTGCTTTTGCAGATTGAAATTGCAATGTAATTTGATCTAGCTCTTTTGCTGTAGCACTTTGTTGCTTATACAATGCAGTAAATCTATCTAAATCTTTTTGAGCACTTCGTAGCGCAGCATCTGCCTGATTTATCAACGCAATAGTTTGTGCTTTTTTAGCAGAGATATCATTACTATTTACAGTAAAAAGAACTTGACCTGCACGAACATGATCTCCCACTTTTAATGAAAACTTAGTGATGTAACCCATAACACGGGTACTAATATTTACTGAATGAGCTGCTTCTACCAATCCAGTAGCATGTATTGCATCCTGATTATCAGCCTTAGAAACATTTGCCAATTTTACTAAAATGGGTTCTAAAGAAGCAGTTGAATTCTTTTGATCTTTACTAGAGCAACTTGCCGCAAATATCAAGGCAAAAATGATCATCGTTGAATTCATTATTTTTTTCATGAACATATTTATTTTTTTAAAAATTATTGATTGGCTGTTAAAAAATTTAAATAAGCTATTGTAGTATTTTGAATAAATATAGCTTGAGCTTTTAGCATTTTTTGTTGTGATAATTGGGTTTGTGCCATTAATACATCTGTTGTATTTGCAAGTCCTTGACTATACCTATTTTGTAAAATTCTAAGGGCTTCATCCGCTTGTTCAATAGCCTTTTTCTGCTGTTCTATTTTAAATTTCGTATTAGCTAATTGCATAATAGTTTTTCTAATTTCTACATCATTTTTTTCAGTTTCTACATTCAACTGTTCTTGTAATTTGTTTTTCTCTAAAAGCTGTGTAGTAACTTTATTTTTTGTTTGATTCCCTTTAAAAATATCCCATGAAATTTGTAATCCAGCCATATAACCATTTGCACCAAAACCAAAAAGTTTGGCATCATTAAATTGATAATTTGCAAAGCCATTTAACTTAGGTAAAAATGAATTCTTTGTGCCTTTTATGGCCAAATCATACACTTCCATTGCTGTTGTAATTGCTTTAAGATCGGCGCGTTTAGCAGAAACTGATTCTGTAAAAATGGTAGGTTCTTGAACTACAATCGGTACTGTTGAATAGGTATCTCCTAATTTAACTCCCATTAATTGGCTTAACAAATCTGAACTAATTTTAATTTGCGATTGCGCTTCTGCTAAATTGGTTTCAGCCGTTTTAATTTGAACTTCTACATTTAACAAATCTGATTTTTGAAGTAAGCCTTGTTGATATCGATCGTTGGTAAATCTGTGCAATTCTTTTACCGTTTTTAGTGCTTCTTCTAAAACATTTACTAACTCATAGTTAAATGTTAGTTGTAAATAAGCATTAGTAACCTGCATTTCAATAGCTTCTTTATTTCGCTGCACTTGGAATGCATATACATCCGTTTGCTTGAGGGCTGCTTTACGCATATAACTCAAATCTGCATTAATTATCGGCTGTTGAATACTTAATTGTGTAAGTGTATTTGAAACTGATCCTGGTTTATTTAAAATAATTGGATTAAAATCGGACTGCTGAACTTGAGCTTGTTGCAACTTAAACCCAAATGCATTCAGTGGTTGATTAGTTACTAATCCCGAATAGGATAGGTTTATTTGAGGTAAATAGATGGCATCCGTTTGCTTGTACTGAGATTGAGCAATTTTATGGTCATTGATGGCCATTTTAATTTGACTATTCTGTTCCAAAGCTACTTTTAACGCATCGTCTAATCGTAATGGCTTTACCGCTATTTGTGCAGATAAAGCCCATGACTGTAATGTTAAAAATGAGCATATAAAATACTTTTTAAATACCA
>JAVHPL010000003.1:0-1430 GCA_036170555.1 Sediminibacterium sp.
TGGTGAACTGATACACCATGCGCATACTAATATTACCATAGCTTAAGTAAGGTGATAAACGGCTACAACCCTTTCTACTCAACAATGGTTTTGAAATATGCTTACTATAATTTACAGAACGTTCATTTATAAAACTATTTAAGTAGCGCCATGCCCAATACTCGCCACCCTCTTGAAACTGTGGGTTACGCGTGGTGATTAATTCACTAAGAGATGGTCCTTTTAAACAGGTATACAAGGCTTCCTCTAGCTGCAAAATATTCCAACCATGTTCACTTACCATTTTAGGCGGAGCTGTCATTGTTTGTTCCCATCGTTGCTGCCAGGTTTTTCTTGATTTTAATTTTCGTATCACTCCATTTAACGGAGATTCTTTCCAAACAATGGAATGTGCAGTACAAAATTTATGTATAGTAATATCTCTGTTGTAGGTAATTTTGTTTCCTACTTCTACATGAGAAAAAATATGTTGGATATGGTAATTTTTTTGAAGTACCTCCAAAACAGTTTCCACCTCATTGTGGAAAACATACAATTGGGCATTTTTCTCTTTCAGTTTCAATTGCATTTCTTGCAAGGATTCATATACAAAACGCCAATGCCGCTCATCGCTATCTTCATAGGCCATCACCGATGGCTCAAAACAATACAACAGTAAGATGGGTAATTGCAGTTGTTGTGCACTATACAGGGGTTCGTGATCTGTAAAGCGCAGATCTCTTTTAAACCAAACAATATTAATGGCTAGCTTTTCCAACTATTTCAACGCATTTAAAAACGATTCTGCATTACTTAAATGAAGGGCTTGTTTTTCGGGGCTCATTTTATCAAAGCTTCTTACGAGCATACCCAAACGAGGGTTTTGTAAAAAGAAATCTCTATGCGTATGCATGAAGCGCCAGAATAAACCATCCCAGGTATTTTGCCATTCTCCTTTTTTATAGTCACTCATTTTATGTAAGTAATTACTTCCGCTGATATAGGGTTTGGTAGCCATCAATCCTCCATCTGCAAATTGACTCATACCATATACATTGGGTACCATTACCCAATCATAGGCGTCAATAAATAATTCCATAAACCAACGATATACTTCATTGGGATCAAATTCGCAGAGCAACATAAAATTGCCTAGCACCATCAATCTTTCTATATGATGACAGTAACCCGTTTCTAATATCTTCTTAATGGTTGCATCAATGGGTTCAATGCCTGTATTGCCTTTCCAAAATGAAGCGGGAATTTTTCGGGTAAATTTCCAATAATTTTTAGTGCGCTCTTCACTTCCCTTTAATTCGTACACTGCACGAATAAATTCTCTCCAACCAATTATTTGCCTAATAAACCCTTCAACAGAGTTGATGGGTGTTTTATGTTTTTCAGCATAGCTTAATATGGCATCTACAATTATTTGTGGTGTTAACAAACCC
>JAVHPL010000004.1:0-1428 GCA_036170555.1 Sediminibacterium sp.
GCCAAGTTGATATGGCCTATTAGTATACGATCGAATTTATTAGCATTGCTTATACAAGACCATAAAAAAGCTAAGCGATTACCACTCAATCCTTTGAATGATGCAGCATTGGTAAACTGTTCATCACAAGTTGAATCATGAACTGAAAAAATATCAGTACGGATATTTAATTGAGTCAAAGAAGCCATTACATTTTTATTAAACTGCTCAATTCCTCCTGTTCTGGAGAAAGCGGTTAAATAAATAAATGCAGTTTTAGCTACCATGCTTTTCCTTGCCTATTTTTTAACTGGGTTAAACTATAGCACCAATACCTGCTCCAATGTGTTTTTCCATTTGCTAAACCAGCCTGCATCTGTTGCAAAATGACATTATTTGTAGTAGGAATATTCACTTGATTGAACCATTGTTGAAAAGGGAAAGTGAATCCTTGTTTAGGCCTATTCCAAATAGCTTCTGGTAAAATATCAGCAAAAGCCTTGATGAGCAAGTGTTTTGTTTGTTTACTATTATAGCGAATATCCGGATGAATGGAATAAATCAAGTTCATCAAATCTTTATCTAAAAATGGCACTCGAACTTCTATGGAATGCCACATGCTCATATAGTCGGTATCTTTTAGCAACTGGTTTTGCATGTACAAATTGGTTTCCTCATAAGCTACTTGCTCCAACGGATGCATCGCTTTATTGGCAGCAGGTAATGCAATAGACTCAATAACCCTATTTACTTCACTAATAGGAATATCTAAATAAGCAGCTACCCTATCAGGAGTAAAAAATCCCCTATTGAATAAATAATGGCCTGGGAAATGGGTATCTGCTAAAAACTGAATTTTCTTTTTTTTATCATCGGGAAACAATACCGCTGCTTTTAAAAGAAAGGGAGGTATTAAATGCGTATACCCTAATAAACCAGTTCTTTTAAAAGAAGGATACCCACCAAATAATTCATCTGCACCAATCCCACTCAATACTGCCTTTAAGCCTGCTTCTTTTGCATAGCGGGTAATAAAATAAGAATTAATGCCATCATTACTTGGTTGATCAATAGCTTCTAGAATATCAGGAATTGCATCAATAAAATCTTGCTTTGTTACAGTAAAGGATTGATGTTTTGCATTGGTTGCATCAATAATGATTTGTTGGTATTTTTTTTCAGAAAAGCTACTCTCTTCAAAATCAATAGAGAGGGTTTGTAATTGATTGCCGCAATATTTTTTAGCCAACAAAGTTAAAATACTAGAGTCAATCCCACCACTTAAGAACAAACCAATGGGTGCATCAGATATTAAATGGCGTTGAACAGCAGCATCTAATGCATCTTTTACTTTTGCAACTGCTTCATGTTCGGAATGAATGGTATACTTATAATTAGGTTGGATAAATGCTTCTTGGTGTTGATAAAAAGTATTCAGTTCCATCTCCA
>JAVHPL010000005.1:0-68675 GCA_036170555.1 Sediminibacterium sp.
GTTACCTATGGCTTGAATAAGCTTTATCTGCTGATGGAAAAGCAACACAATCGTGGTCAGGATGGGGCGGGCTTAGCCATGGTAAAATTAAATACAGAACCTGGGAATCCTTTCTTACATAGAATGCGCAGTAATGCTCAACAGCCTATTGCCGATTTATTTTTTAAAATTGGCCAAGAAATTCAAGAATTAGAGAAATACCAACCAGACATCAAGCAACACCCAGGGCTAATGAAAGGCCATCTGCCTTTTTTAGGGGAATTATTGCTGGGGCATTTACGTTATGGAACTCAAGGAAAAAACAATGTAGAATTTTGTCATCCGTTTATTAAAAGAGACCTCATGCCAGGAAAAAATATGGCCTTGGCAGGTAATTTTAATTTGGTTAACACCGATGAATTATTCGAACTTATTCAAATGCAGCCAGGTGATTTTCAAAAACAAAGTGACTTGGCCGCTATGTTAGAAGTAATTCATTATTTTTTAAATAAAGAGGATGAAATTCATCCAAATGAAGCTGATATTTCTGCAGTGCTTAAAAAAGCTACTCCATTATTTGACGGTGGATACACTTTTGGTGGCTTATTGGGCAATGGATACAGCTTTGTAATGCGTGATGCTCACGGTATTCGCCCAGCGTACTATTATATAAATGATGATGTAATTGTTGCTGCTAGTGAACGTGCTGCCATTAGAACCACTTTTAACGTAGGCGAAAATGAAGTGTTAGAATTAATGCCTGGTATGGGTTTAATTGTAGATGACAAAGGCAATTACAGTATTGAACAAATACTTCCTCCCAAGGAAAGGAGGGCTTGCTCTTTTGAAAGAATTTATTTTTCTAGAGGGAGTGATGAAAAAATTTATAGAGAAAGAATTGCATTAGGGTATCATTTAAGTGAAACGGTATTAGATAGTATTGGTAATGATTTAAAAAATACCATCTTTTCTTATATTCCCAATACTGCTGAAGTGGCTTTTTATGGTTTAGTAAAGGGGATGGAAGATTACCTTAATAAAATTAAAGTAGAACGTATTTTAAGTTGGGGTAATACGTTTACGCAAGAAAAATTAGAGGAAATGGTGAATAGAAAAATTCGCCAAGAAAAAATTGCCATCAAAGATGTAAAGTTAAGAACGTTCATTACCGAAGATGCTAACAGAAATGAAATGGTTCAGCATGTATACGATATTACTTATGGTACGGTTCGTAGAAATCAAGATACTTTAGTTGTTATTGATGATAGTATTGTTAGAGGAACTACTTTAAGAGAAAGCATTGTTCTCATGTTGTCTCGTTTACATCCCAAGAAAATTATTGTGGTTTCTTCTGCTCCACAAATTCGCTATCCAGACTGTTATGGTATAGATATGAGCAAGTTGGGTGATTTTATTGCATTTCGCGCTGCTATTGCCTTGTTAAAAGAGCGTGATATGGAATATATTCTTACTGAAGCTCAAGAAAAAATAATTCAATTGAATAACAGCAATCAATTACATACCGAAAACGTTGTTCGCAAAATTTATAAGCCTTTTACAACACAAGAAATATCCAACAAAATTGCTCAACTAATTACACCAACAGGAGTTGATTTACCCATACAGGTAATTTACCAAACTATCGAAGATTTACATGATAGTTGCCCTACTAATACAGGTGATTGGTATTTCACTGGTAATTATCCAACACCTGGTGGTAACCGCGTAGTTAATAAAGCTTTCTTAAATTATTTAGAAGGAAAAAATGTTAGAGGTTATTAAACTCTATAACAAATTGCATTGATATTCATACCTGCGCCTACCGATGCAAATAAAACAATATCCCCTGGCACAAGATGATGCTCATCTAATTCTCCTCGGTTTACTAAATCGTATAATGTGGGAATAGTGGCAACTGAACTATTTCCTAGTTTATGAATACTCATAGGCATGATATTTTTAGGAATTTCACGATAGCCATACAGTTTAAATAATGCTTTGATAAATCCTTCATCCATTTTTTCGTTGGCTTGATGCAAGAAAAACTTTTTTACTTCTGTAATATCTACTCCTGCTTTTTCTAAACAAGACTTCATTGCCTGAGGAACATTTTTGATAGCGTATTCATATACTTTACGTCCTTTCATTTTAATATATCTAACAGAAGGATCTGCACCGGGTAAATATGATTGACCCATGGTAATAAAGTTTACTTCATCTACACAATGACTTTGCATATTGGTTGCCATAATTCCTTTGCTCTGTTCATCTCCTTCTATTCCTTCAATAATAGTAGCCCCGGCACCATCACTAAAAATCATACTGTCTCTATCAAAATGATCAATCACCCTGCTGAGGGTTTCGGTACCAATGACCAAACATTTTTTTGCAAGGCCAGCTTTTATAAAAGCATCTGCTTGTGTAACCCCTAAGATCCAACCCGGGCAACCAAACATTACATCATAAGCTACACAGTTGGGATTACGAATACCTAACCCACTTTTAATATGGGAGGCTAATGAAGGAACCGAATCACTTTGAATTGTATTCTTTAAGATGTTCCCAAAATTATGGGCTACAATTATTTGATCAATTGTTTCTGGATCAACACCTGCATCGTCTATTGCATGCTTTGCTGCAATCAATCCCATATCAGACGACTTAAATTCATTCCCTACATATCTCCTTTCTTCTATACCCGTAATATCTTTAAACTTTTCTACTATTTCGGTAGAAGGTGCAGTAATTTTTTGATGATCTTCTCCATAAAAATCTTGTTCTGCAAAATCTTTATTCGACTTGATATGCGGGGGAATATAACTACCCGTTCCTGTAATTACTGTTCGTAATGTTGCCATTGTTAGGAAATTATTATTGGTCAAATGTAAGTATAAATAAAAAGGGATGGTAAGCCATCCCCTTATATATTTAAAACTAACAAGCGTTTATAAGTATTGATCTCCCTTATTGCGTTTTACTTCTGCAACATATTCTTTAATGGCTTGCTCTTTTTCTTTTTTGCAAATCATCAGAACATCGGGTGTATCTACCACAATAAAATCATCTAAACCTTGTAGTAATACTAGTTTTTCATGCGGTGCAGAAACCATGCATTTTGTAGCATCAATTACAATTACGTTTTCAGAAGCTACTGCATTACCTAGATAATCTTTTTCTAAATTATCATAAGCACTATTCCAAGTACCTAAATCACTCCATCCAAAAGAAGAAGGAATTACATATACATTATCTGCTTTTTCCATGATGGCAAAATCAATAGAAACATTGGTGCATAATGGATAAATACGATTGATGGCTTCTTTTTCTAATTTGGTATTAAAATATTCTTTTTCTGCATCAAATAATTCAAACATTTCTGGCTGGTACTGTTCAAATGCTTTCATTACATTTTTTACCTGCCATACAAAAATACCTGCATTCCAAAGAAAATCTCCACTGGCTAAAAATGTTTTGGCAAGTTCTAGGTTGGGCTTTTCTGTAAAGGTTTTTACTTTATATATTCCATCTGCCACCTGCATGGGTTCATGTTGAATATATCCGTATCCTGTGTTGGGATGTGTTGGCTTTATACCCAGTGTAACCAACGACTTGATATGACATACAAAATCTAATGCCTGTAAAGTAATTTTTTTAAAATTTTCTGTATCTAAAATCATGTGATCACTTGGTGCAACAATTAAGGATGCTTCTGGATCTTTTTGCAATAATTTATAAGATATATAAGCTACACAAGGAGCAGTGTTTTTTCTACTTGGTTCTGCTAAAATATTGTCAATGGGCAATTCGGGTAACTGCTGTTTTACAATTTCAACATATTCATCGGAAGTAACGATAAAAATATTTTCAACAGGAATAAATGCTGCATAACGTTCATAGCTCCACCTAATTAAAGATTTACCCGTATTGAGTATATCTAAAAACTGTTTTGGATAAGAGGTTCGGCTTTTAGGCCAAAACCTACTGCCTATACCGCCAGCCATGATGGCTACATAATGGTGTTTGTTCATCGCTAGAATTTAAGTTAAATAGTTCAATTTTTTAGTGTAAAAGTACATATACACTCAACGAGTTTAATATGAACTTATTGCTTTTTATACAATTCCTTCTCTAATTAAATCATGTAAATGTATAATGCCCATATATTGGTCTTTTTCTGCAACAATGAGTTGACTAATATCATGCTTTCTTAACATGTTTAGTGCTTCTACGGCAAGTGCTTGCGGGTTAATGGTGATGGGTTTAGGACTAAGAATATCACTAGCCAGTAAATGGTTAATATCGGTTGTTTTCTCTAACATTCTTCTTAAATCACCATCTGTAATAATACCTATTAATTTACCATTCGTATTTACAACGGCTGTAACTCCTAATCTTTTTTCTGTAATTTCTACAATTACTTTTTTAAGTGGTGCATTGGCTAGTACAGCAGGTTTTTCATTTGTTGCAGCTATATCTTCTACTCGTAAATACAATCTTTTTCCTAAGTTTCCTCCGGGGTGAAAGCGTGCAAAATCTCTATTATTAAAACCATTTATTTCCATCAAACAAACAGCTAACACATCTCCCATTACCATTTGTGCCGTGGTACTACTGGTGGGTGCTAAATTATTAGGGCAAGCCTCTTTCTCTACGGTGGTATTTAGTACCATATTTGCTTGCTTTGCTAAAAAACTATCCATATTTCCCACCATGCCAATTAAAGGGTTCCCAAAATTTTTAATTAGGGGAACCAATACTTTTATTTCTGGGCTCTCGCCACTTTTACTAATAATGAGTACCACATCGTTTTTGGTAACCATACCCAAATCTCCATGAATTGCATCTGCTGCATGCATAAACAAAGAGGGTGTTCCTGTAGAATTAAGTGTGGCTACAATTTTTTGAGCAACAATGGCACTTTTCCCAATTCCGCTTATTACTAAACGGCCCTTTGATTGGTGAATTAATTGAATTATTTTCTCAAAAGATTCATCAATAAAAGCGGTTAACCCTTTTACAGATTGAACTTCTGTTTCAATTGTGTTAATGGCGGTTTGAATTAGATTTAATTTCATGCGGTACAAAGGTAAACTTTAACATCTAAGAGAAGATAATGCGCCAGCATTTTATTAACTTAGCTGCCCTTTTACAAAATAAGCCCATTCATCACAATTTGATAAATTTTTTAGGCTTTAAAGGATAATTTGTTTAACTTATAATGGCATTGATATACTTATCTGCAGAAAATAGAATTTGAGCGATGGCAACCACTAAAAAAGCGGCTCCTAAAAAAGCAGTCGAAAAAAAAGCAATAGAAAAGAAAACCAGTAATAAAAAACTGAACCCCAAAGCTTCAGTTGCTACTCATAATTACAATATTTATGGGGCATTGGAACAGTATTTTGGATTTAGAGAATTCAAAGGAACTCAAGAAAAAGCCATTAATAGCTTACTAGATGGAAATGATACTTTTGTAATAATGCCTACAGGCGGTGGTAAAAGTCTTTGTTATCAACTACCTGCCTTAATTAAACCTGGTTGCGCTATTGTTGTTTCCCCTCTTATAGCTTTAATGAAAAACCAAGTTGATTTGGTAAGAGGGTATAGTGAAAATGATGAAGTTGCTCATTTTTTAAATTCTTCTTTAAATAAAGGTCAAATTAAAGCAGTTAAAGATGATTTGAATAGCGGAAAAACCAAATTATTATATGTTGCTCCAGAAACTTTAACTAAGCAAGAGAATCTTGAATATTTTAGTGACCTTGAAATTTCTTTTTTTGCAGTAGATGAAGCGCATTGTATTTCGGAATGGGGGCATGATTTTCGTCCAGAGTACCGAAGGCTTCGTGAAATGATGGATATTATTAATCCAGATATTCCTGTAATTGCTTTAACAGCAACAGCTACACCCAAAGTTCAAAGTGATATTGTAAAAAATTTAGGATTAAGAGATCCCCATATTTTTGTTTCTTCTTTTAATAGGTCTAGTTTATTCTACGAAATTCAACCTAAAATAGAAAAAGACCAAACTGTAAAAAGTATTGTAAAATTCATTTCTCAACATAAGGGTAAGAGTGGTATTATTTATACTTTAAATAGAAAAACTACCGAAGAATTAGCTGCATTATTAGTAGCCAATAAAATTAAAGCGGTAGCCTATCATGCTGGGTTAGATCAAAAATTAAGGGCCGAGCGGCAAGATCAGTTTTTAAATGAAGATGTGCAGGTAATAGTTGCCACTATTGCATTTGGAATGGGGATAGACAAGCCAGATATTCGTTTTGTAATTCATTTTAATATTCCTAAATCTATTGAGAATTATTATCAGGAAACAGGACGTGCCGGTAGAGATGGATTAGAGGGAATTTGTGTACTATATTATTCACATAAAGATGTTGCTAAATTAGAACATTTTATGCGTGATAAACCATTGAGTGAAAGAGAGGTTGGTGCGCAATTGATAGATGAAATGGTTGCTTACGCAGAAAGTTCAGTATGCAGAAGAAAAATTCTTTTGCATTATTTTGGAGAAAACTGGGATACACCTAATTGTGGATTATGTGATAACTGTAAAAATCCAAAAGAAAAATTCGAAGCAAAAGAAGATGTGATTGCTGTATTAAAAGTTGTGAATGCATTAGATGGTAGATTTATTACCGATTATGTTGTAAATGTGATAATGGGAAAATTAACGCCTCAAATAACTATGTTTAGGCACGATGCTTTGCCTGTTTTTGGAATTGGTAAAGACAAGGAACCGCATTTGTGGAATAGCTTGGTAAGACAATTATTGTTAGAGAATTTTTTAGAGAAAGATATTGAAGAATACGGCTTAATAAAAGTAACAACCAAGGGTAATCAATATTTGAAAAAGCCAGTTTCGTTTAAAATGGTATTGAATAATTTATTTGAAAATGCCAATGCGGATGATGAAGAAAATGAAACGGCTTCTCAATCTAGTGCCGCATCTGATGAAAAATTATTTGCTATGCTGATGGACCTGCGTCAGAAAGAGGCAAAGAAAAAAAGCCTTCCTCCATTTGTAATATTTTTAGAAAATTCTTTGCAAGATGCAGCTACCCTTTTTCCTACTACTTTAGAGGAAATGGAGAAATGTCAAGGGGTGAGTAAAGGGAAAGCTATAAAATATGGCAAGCCCTTTGTAGAATTGATTGCAAAATATGTAGAAGAGAATGAAATAGAAAAGCCCGATGAGTTTGTGATGCGCAGTGTGGCCAATGCAGCCAGTAATAAAATTTATATTATTCAAAATGTAGATAAGAAAATACCACTCGAAACTATTGCTAAGAATAAAAGCTTGAAATTAGATGAGTTATTAGAAGAAATGGAAACCATCGCTGCTAGCGGAACTAGACTTAACCTAGATTATGCCATAGATGAGTGGTTAGATAAAGATGACCAAGACGAAATAATTGAATACTTTAAAAGCTGCGAAACTTCTTCTTTACAAATTGCACAAGAAGAATTGGCTGAGTACGATTATAATTGGGAGCAATTAAAAATTATGCGCATTAAGTTTTTAAGTGTATATGGAAATTAATATCCTAATTACAGTGTTTATTTAAACAAATATTAGTAGATCAATTAAATTCTACTAATTTGATTAGGTATTTGTTTGAATAGGATATTATTTTTTAATAAATATTCCTTTGGCAATACACAATTGTTAGCATATATAATATACTGTTTTGCATTAGACTTTATTATAGAAAGTGAATCAATATCTAGGGTAGTAATTTGTTCTGCTTCAAAATAAAAATAGTAGGCTATATCTTTATGAATGCCTAGTAAATACGGCTCATGTAAATGAAAAGTATTTATTTCATAATTTGTGTTTGTTTCACTAAACCAAACGTATTCTCTAATTTGTTTAACAGGAAGGTTTTCGTTTAGTTTTTCTTGGGGTTCCCCTATAAACATGGCTTCTCCTAATGTATAATAGTGAAAATGTAAATCCTGTTTTTGTGATTCTGTACATCCGCACATTAATTTTTTTGTAATAGTGTTTTTAGTAAAACTTAAGGGCTCCATTATAATGAATTGTCTATTGCCATGGTCTAATTTATTTAATCTAATCAGGTCTTTAATATGAGCAATATTACCCTTATAATTTTCTAGTATCCTACAGGTACTATTAGCAAAAATGGTATGTAGTACATTATTTAATTCTATTTGATTGGTGGAAAAATGATACTCATTTAATTGTTGAACTACTTGATCCAAAATATTTTTATCTGTATAAATGAGGAGTACGCCAGTTTCACTTAGTAATGCGTTTAGTAAAAAAATCATCGAGGGTAGTTCTTCTATACCATCTTTTGTGCATATTGCTAAACTTAGATGATAGTAGATACAATTAATTGTACCATAATAATTGGGTAATAATCTTTTTACTATTTCTATTGTATTTCCACTAATAATTTTATTGTTGGTTTCTGTAATATTACTTGTTATATCACCACCATCTACTGCATAATCAAAATACATTCCTTTATATGGAATGGCATTCTGAATAAAATGGTACTTACTTTTCTTTTTCCAATAAATAATATGCACTAACAGGTATCTTTTAAAGTGTATAAATGTCTTTAAAATACAAAAATGTACTATAAGTATAAAATAATGTACTTAAAAGATACTAAAACATATTATTAGGATAGTTATAAATGGCTCAATTGTTCAATTTTGAAGAGTGAAAAAAGCCATAGGAACAAGAATCAGAAAACTCAGGGTAAGCAAAGATTATACGCAAGATAATATGGCGGCGGAATTAGAAATTACTGCAGGCGCGTATGCTAAAATAGAGCGTGGGGAAACTGATCCTTCTGCAACTAGATTAATTCAAATTGCTGAAATTTTAGGAGTGGATATTGCTTTCTTTTTTCAAGAAGCAGCAAATCCTCAGCAGTTATTAGATAAAAATACTCATTACGGGAATGCCTCTTATCAAGATATTGAAAAGCTTCATATATTAATTGAATCGCTTAGTAGAGACATGGAAAAAATTAAGCTTGAATTAGCATTAATCAAAAAATATAAAAATAAAAAATAGGGTATTTATTTTCTTAGATTTCAAAATAAATAGTGCAGCAAGCATATAAAAATTGTTCTTGAAAAGGTATATTTTATTTCTTCCGGAATGCTTTACTGCGCAGTACTGCATTTTCTCGTATACTTAAATAGAATAAGTTTATATCGGCTATATGATAATTCTTGGTTGTGTAAAATAGGTTACCAAAAAAATGTGGTTTCTCGGTCCACAATACATTTCCATTCACTTTTGCATCAGAAACCCTGTTTACTAGTTTATTGAATTTTAATAATACGCCACCCTTATTTAAATCTCTGGATGCAATGGGGTAACTGCTATCCCAGGTAAGTGGGTTTGTAACTATGGCTGCGAAATTTTCTCTATCTACATAAATTGGTTTATATCCTTCTTTAAAAGTTCTCCAACTACATATACATCCTGTTTGCCATGGATTAATACAAGGGGGAAGATCATTGAAATAATTACGCTCTATGGGCATACCCACTAAATAGGCTGCTACCAACTTATTTTTTAATTCTTTGCCTTCAAAAAATTCTTTTAGTAAGCGTTTACCATGGGTGCTGCCCTGGCTATGTGCCGCTATAATTATTGGTTTACCATGATTTAAATTGGCTAAATAATATTCAAATGCGGCTTTGATATCTTGATAGGCTAATTCCAATGCATTAATAGCCATGGCAGTATCCTTAGCGGTAATAGGGTAGTATGCACTTAAATGTGCTTGTCTATATCTTGGTGAAAAAACCCTTCCTGCTGCATTAAACACACTTGCCTGAAAAAGAATAGTGCCATTATCGGTTTTTGCATTTATACTAGTGTTATAAACGGGTGCATTCCATCCTTCCAATCGGTTGGGATTGGTATAAGTTGTTGGATGTATAAAAAAAATATCAACACTACTATCTGGCAAATACCCGCTACGCAATGGTTTGGGCACACTATCAGAGGGGTCCTGTTTGAATGGATGCGCTGCCCAATAATCTACATTGGCGTAGTTGGGTGCGCTAATAAGTGTATCTAATAACGCTAGTCCTTTTACCGTGGGCTTACTGGTGGTGCATCCAATAGTTAACAAAATGAGTACACTACTTAAAATGGATATAAATAAACGATTCATAACATGAAGTTGATAAAAAATAATGAAAATGCCATCTTATTAACGCTAATGCTTAATTGAACTCAGTTTCGTAATTTACATTTTTGATTGATTGCTTATCTAAACTAAATTGTTATGAGTATTCCTGTAGTTGATCTTGCCCATTTTACCCAAGGAAGCCCTGATTTAAAAGCCGCTTTTGTACAAGCTCTGGGAAAAGCCTATGAAGAGGTTGGTTTTGTTGCTGTAAAAAATCACGGTATTCCCGATGCATTAATTAGCCAGCAATATGAATATGTTCAACAATTTTTTTCTCTTCCTTTAGAAAAAAAAAGAAAGTATGAAATTCCAGGCTTGGCTGGCCAACGCGGCTATACTAGTTTTGGAAAAGAACATGCCAAGGGAAGTGATGCACCCGATTTAAAAGAGTTTTTTCAATATGGACAAACTGTAGAAAATGAAGATCCTATAAAATTAGAGTATCCAGATAATGTACAAGTAAAAGAGATCCCTGCTTTTAATGCTACTATTTTTAACGCGTATAGAAATTTTGAAAAAAGTGGTAAATCAATGCTACAGGCCATTGCATTGTATTTAAATTTAGATGAACACTTTTTTGATGAACCTATTTTAAATGGAAATTCTATTCTTCGTTGTATTCATTATCCCCCCATTACCAGTGAACCCAAAACGGCTATTCGTTCGGAGCAACATGAAGATATCAATTTGATTACTTTATTGGTAGGTGCTTCGGCAGATGGCTTACAAATTTTAACCAAACAGGGTGAATGGATTAATGTTACTTCTTTGCCCGAGCAAATTGTGGTGAATGTAGGTGATATGTTACAGCGCTTAACCAATAATAAATTAAGAAGTACTACCCATCGGGTGGTAAATCCTGCAAAAGCATTATGGCATACCAGCAGGTTCTCCATGCCCTTTTTTCTGCATCCCCGAAGTGAAATGAGCTTAGCCTGTTTACCTAGTTGTATAGATGCATTGCATCCTAAAGCTTATCCTGATGCAACTGCAGGTGACTATTTAGATGAACGTTTACGTGAAATTGGGTTGAAAAAATGATCATGCTTCGCCATATACCTTTTTTGCGTGCGGTATTTTTTTACAGCATTACTGCCTTTGGTGGTCCACAAGGTCATATGGGTATGATGATGAAAACCTTTGTTCAAAATAGAAGAGATGTAACAGAAAAAGAGTTGATGGAATACAATGCTTTTTGTCAATTGTTACCAGGAGCATCTTCTACACAAACCATAACGCTTATTGGATATAAACGCGGAGGCGTATGGTTAGCCTTAATCACATTACTCGTTTGGATTTTGCCAGCATCTATTTTAATGTCGGGCTTATCTTTTTTCTTAAATTATTTTACTGATGTAAATCATCCATCTAATTTATTTCGTTTTATTCAACCAATGGCTATAGGATTTATTGCGTATGCATCTTTTAGAACTTTTGGTATATCTATTCACAATACTATTACGCGTATAATTATGGTGGTAGCTACTCTTGCTACTTTCTTGGCTTTTAAAACGCCTTGGATTTTTCCTGTATTAATTATAGTAGCTGGTATAGTTACCAACTTCAGCGAAAAACGTATTCCGCAAAAAGAAGTGCCCCCTAAAAAAATTAAATGGGGTAATATCCTTATTTTTTTGGCGCTATTTGGTATAACAGGATATTTATCGGAAACGGCAACAAAAAATAATTGGGAAAACAGAAAAGCCTTTAACTTATTTGAAAATAATTATCGTTTTGGTAGCTTGGTTTTTGGCGGGGGAGATGTTTTAATGCCACTCATGTATGAGCAGTATGTTACGCGTCCTCAAACCAAAAGAATTCAAACAACAAAACGTGATGTTTTAAAAATAGATAGACAAGCATTTTTAACAGGCTCTGGCTTGGTAAGGGCAATTCCGGGCCCCGTTTTTTCTATTGGGGCATTTACGGGGGGGATGGTATTGAGCCAGCAAGGACCATTCATGCAATTATTGGGTTGCTTAATTGGGGCTGTGGCTATTTTTTTACCTAGTGCTTTATTGGTTCTATTCTTTTTTCCTGTTTGGCAAAATTTAAAAAAATACGCCGTTATTTATCGTTCATTGGAAGGAATTAATGCTGTTGTGGTGGGTATTATGGTTGGCGCCACTGCTTATTTATTAAAAGACAATATATTCTTTCCACTATTTGAAGGCAACTGGATGGCTATTTTGGATATTATTATTATTATGGTTACATTTTTTCTACTCAAGATGAATCGAATTCCTGCCCCTTTTATAGCTTTAGGATGCCTTTTATTGGGCTTCTTACTGTAATTTTAGTAACTTTCTTCATTACTCAAAATGCTATATATGGTTACCATTGCTCTCTATAACCTAAAAGGTGGGGTTGGAAAAACAGCCGCCACTATTAATTTGGCTTATCTATCGGCAAAAGAAGGATATAAAACCTTGGTTTGGGACTTAGATCCTCAGGGGTCTTCTTCTTTTTATTTAGGGGTTCAATCGAATGTAAAAAATGAAGCCAAAAAAATATTAAGTAGTGAAATTAATTTAATTGATGCTATTCAGCCTTCAGCGTATGATCATCTCCATATAATTCCTGCAGATCTTTCAGCAAGGCATGCAGATATATTATTGAGTGATATGAAACAGTCTAAGAAAAAAATTAGCTCCATCCTTACTTCAATTAAGAAAGAATATGATATTGTTTTTCTAGATTGTCCTCCAGGTATTTCCTTATTACATGATGCTATTTTTGCAGGAGCAGATTGGGTACTCATGCCCAATATTCCTACTACCTTGTCTATACGTTCCTATGAAACTGTTTTAAGTTATTGCAAAGAGAACGACGTTGACCTTTCTAAGTTAAAATGTTTTTTTAGCATGGTAGATCATAGAAAAAATTTACACCATGAAGTAATTAATGAATTTTATAAAGACAAAGTATTCTTTAAAAATTATATTCCTTATTTAAGTGATGTAGAAAAAATGGGTGTGAACGAAGCTCCTCTAGAAACCTTTGCTGCAAGCAGTTATGCTGCACAATGTTATAGAGATCTTTGGAAAGAAATTAAGAAAACCTGTATAGATTAGCCTCTCTTAAAACCGAATTGATCAGATTAAATTTATTGAAGTGAATAAAGAAATTACTTCCTGGTTTAGCCCAGCTCTCACCAAACAAATGCCAATAGCTTCTTATGGTCATTATGGTTTTGCTTTGTTGTTAATACCAACAGCCGCAGCAGATTTTTTAGAATATGAACGATTTCAATTAATAGATGCATTGGCTCCTTTAATTGATGCTGGTAAGCTTAGGGTATTTAGTATTGATAGTATGAACAAGGAAAGCTGGATGAATAATGAAATGCTTCCTGAACATAAAGCCATTCGGCATAACCAGTTTAATGAATATGTTTTTAATGAAGTGGTTCCTTTTATTAGAAACTGCACTAGTAATGAAACCATGATTTATACCTGTGGTGCATCCTTTGGTGCTTTGCATGCTATGAATTTATTTTTAAAAAGGCCAGATATCTTGAATGGTGCCATCAGCATGAGTGGTGTTTATAATCTCACCGAATACACAAAGGGTTTTTGGGATGAGCAGGTTTATTTTAATAGCCCCGAACATTATATACCTAATTTAACCGATGAAGATATTTTAGCTAAAATTAGAGCCAGCCATCATATTCATATTTATACGGGAAGTGGAAGTTTTGAAGATCCCGAAGCTGGCAAAAGATTTTCAAAATTATTATTCGATAAAGGTATTTGGAATGATTTAGAAGTTTGGGGTGCCGATATCACCCATGACTGGCCTACATGGAGAAAAATGTTGCCCATCATTATAGATACAAAGTTCTAAACTGTAAAAATGGCGTTAATTCAAACGAATTTTGATGGAACTCTGCCTTCCCTGAATTAATATTACAGCATAATTAACCGCAGTTGAGCAATTGGCCCATGATTCGTTGGAGTTTATGTATACTGTTCTGTGTAGCCATGCTTGGATCTGCAGAAGGCCAATTTGTTACCATTACAGGAAATGTATATGATATAACCGCCCGTAGACCTTTAGAAGCAGTTGCTGTTCAAAGTACTTCTGGAAGAGGAACCATTACCGATTCAACTGGACGATATTTATTGGTGGTGCTTACCACCGATTCAATTTGGTTTTCTATGATTGGAAAATCTACCATGAAATATCCAGTAGATACCATTAGCAATACGAATCAGTTTAATGTAATGATTCACGTGAAGGCAACTGAATTGCCCGAAGTAAAAGTGCGGAATAATTATTACCGATACGACTCTGCTATGAATCGGAAAGATTATGCCAAAGTTTTTAATTTTAAAAAACCTACTTTAAGCGTAGTTAAAAACAATACCTATAATCCGGGTGCTACTGTTGGATTCAATTTAACTGAGATCATTAATATGTTTAGGGTAAAGCGCAACCAAAGTATACTCAGTTTACAAAAAAGACTAATTGAGCAGGAGCAAGAAAAATATGTAAATAATAGATTTAGTAAACAATTTGTACGTAAAATTACCAAATTGACATCTCCGGAGTTAGATACTTTTATGAGAAGATATCGCCCCGATTATGAATTGTTGCAACAATTGAACGATTTGGAATTAGGGTATTGGATTACCAAGAGTTATGAAATGTATAAATCGTTAAAATACAATTGGAGAGGGGGTATGTATAAAAGGAAAGAGGAGTTTTAAATTAATGATTAGTTGCTTCTAATGCTTTTATTCCAAGCAATTGTATCAACGGTAACAATGCCCCAAAACGTGCATCCTTACTATGTCCTTGTTTAAATCTATGATAAATTTGTTGTGCAATCACTGCATTTTTAAATAAGCCAAATACATAATAAAAATGGATATCACTTAAGTCTCTGCCACTTTTTGCAGCATATCTATCTATCAATGCTTGTTTGGTATAATTTCCGGGTAGCCAAGTTAAATTGTAGTTTTTAAATAGTTCGTTTTCTCCTGCTTCAAACCAATAAGCCAACATTGCCCCAAAATCCATTAGCGGATCTCCTACAGTAGCCATTTCCCAATCTAATACTCCTATAATTTTCGTAAGGTCGTTTTCTGCCAATATGATATTGTCGTATTTAAAATCATTGTGTAATAAAGTTGGTGCTTGTGTTCTTGGTTGATATAATTTTAGCCATTCGGCTACTTCATTCATACTAGTAATGGTATCTGTTTGGGCAGTATCATATCTTTTAATCCATCCTTCTATTTGCCTATTTACATATCCTGTAGGTTTACCCAATTGAATTAATCCGGTTTGTTCAATATCAATTGCATGCAATTGCACAAGGGTATCAATTAAATTTTCGGAAAGGGTAGTATATATAGATGCTTGAATAGATAGTTTGGGTGCGTTCTGCGCACGCAAAATAGTTCCTTCTATTTTTTCCATTATATAAAATGGAAGGCCCAATATTTTTTCATCTGCTTCATATACAATGGGTGTGGGCACTAAATTAAAATGCGGTTTTAATAATTGTAGCACATTATACTCCCTTCCCATATCATGGGCCGACTGTATATGCGCTCCGGGTGGGGGCATTCTTAACACATATTGGTTGCTATGGGTTTGCAGGCAATAGGTAAGATTAGCATATCCGCCAGGAAAGCGTGTAATTATTTCAATAGGTTCTATGGGGATAGCTTTGTTGCGAATAAAAGCGTTCAAAACATCTATTGAAATAAATTCTTGTTGAGAAAGGGCAACTGTTTTTTCCATATTATTTTTTCTTCAGATCTAACCCATATTTTTTTAAAATATGCATAGCCAAACTTTGCTTATGTACTTCATCTGCCCCATCCCAAATTCTTGCACCACGTTCGTGTTGATATAAATTAGCTAACATGGTTTCATCCGTTAAGCCTTTAGCTCCATGTACTTGAATGGCCCTATCTAAAACCTTTACAACCATATTGGCTACATAAAATTTTATGCCCGCTATTTGATCTCTTGTTGCAGCAGCTCCATACAAATCTATATGATGCGCAGTGCGTAGAACCAATAATCTTGAAGCGTCTATTTCTACCCTGCTTTCTGCTATAAATCCTTGTATAAATTGCTTTTGACCTAAGAAAACATCCTCATCCATTTCTCTCGATACCGCTTGTTTACACATTAAGTTAAATGCTTTTTCTGCAATACCTACCCATCGCATACAATGATGAATTCTACCTGGTCCCAACCGTTCTTGCGCTAGCTTAAAACCCATACCTTCCTCGCCAATTAAATTTTCAACAGGTACTCTACAGTTATTGTACCTAATTTCTGCATGACTGGCCCATCCTTCTCCTGTTTCTCCAAACACCGGAATATTTCGTACAAATTCAAAGCCTGGTGTATCCGTTGGCACAATAATCATACTGGCTCGTTGGTGTTTATGTGCAGTTGGATTGGTAATGGCCATCACCACTGCAAATGCAGCACCGTCTGCAGAAGAAGTAAACCATTTATGTCCATTAATTATATATTCATTTCCTTCCCTTACTGCTGTAGTAGCCATCCTGGTTGGGTTTGAGCCAGCAAATGCTGGTTCAGTCATAGAAAAACAACTGCGTATTTTTCCTTGTAATAAAGGGAGTAGAAATTTTTCTTTAATTGCATCTGATGCAAATTTGCTAATGAGTTCGGTATTGCCAATATCGGGTGCTTGCGCGTTAAAAGTATATTGCCCATAATATGGTGCTAAAGAAAGTACTTCACTAATTTGTCCAAACTCACATAGGGTAAGACCCATTCCACCTTCATCTTTAGGCAAATGCAAGTTCCACCAGCCCCTTGCTTTTACCAGTTCTCTTTTTGTAGCTAATATTTTTTCTGTTTCTTTAAATGGCCGGGTAGTATGGTCTTTTTCTAATGGAATTAATTCATCTTCTACAAATTGTTGAATCAATGGAATTAAAGTACGAATGCGTTCTGTAACAAAAATGGCTTCCATAAAATAAAATTATATTGTTAATCCTCCATCTGCTGTAAATAAAGTTCCTGTGCAATAACCCGATGCGGGGGTAGCTAAAAATAGGGCCAATCCAGCAATTTCCTCCACCGATCCCATGCGCGGAATTGGAGATTGTTTTATAAATCGGGTAAGCCATTTTTCATCTTTCCAAAGAGCTTCTGAAAATTTTGTTTTAATTAATCCCGGGCATATCGCATTCACCCGTATGCCATCTATACCCCATTCTTTGGCCATTACTTTTGTGAGCATATTCAAGGCTGCTTTTGAAACGGAATAAATGCCTAAACCAGGGTCTGGTGTATAACCAGAAACAGAACTAATATTGATAACGGATCCTCCGCCTCTTGCCTTCATGATAGGGTAAACCAATTTGCCTAATGCTAAGGGTGCTTTTACGTTTACATTCATAATTTTATCAAATGCCCATTCCTCCACAGTTACTACTGGGCCAAATACAGGATTCGTTGCTGCGTTATTAACCAGTATATCTATTCCTCCGTACAAGGCAACTGCTTTTTCTACCAATAATGTACAGGCTTCTATTTCTCCTGCATTTGCTGCAATACCTGCACAAATACCCCCCTCTGATTGAATGCTTTCGGCAACTTTATCTAAATCTTCCTGCTTTCTCGAATTAATAATTACCTTGGCCCCATTGGCTGCAAAAATTCGCGCAATGGCTTCCCCTATACCCTTGCTGGCACCGGTTATTAAAGCTACTTTTCCTTCTAAATTACATAATGTACTGGCTTTCATGGATTCATTATTTTAACTATTTCATGGCCTTTTTCATAGCATGCATAAATTGTTCTTTCACTATTTTTCTAAACCTGGTAGGAGCAAATCTTTTGTACAACCACATTGTATACGCGCTTTTGGGAAGTATGATATACAATTCTTTTTTTGCTGCACGTTTTAAAATTTCTTGTGATACCTCTTTTGCTTCTAACCCCGAACGATCAATAAAATGTTGGGATATTTTTTGAATCATTCCACCACTTCTTGAAGATTGCGCAATATTTGTTTTAAAATAAGTGGGCATGATGCAACTAACATTAATGTGATGATCCATCAGCTCACTGTACAATGTTTCACTAATGGCTAGCACTGCCGCTTTGGTCATATTGTACGCACCCATGGTAGGTGCACATCCAATGGCAGCGGCACTTGCCGTATTAAGGATATGTCCAAATCCTTGCTTTTTCATAGTAGGAATAAAATAAGTACAACCATATACAACACCCATTTGATTAATGCCTACCATCCATTCGTAGTTTTCTAAAGGGTAAGCTTCAAAAGCACCCCCATCGCCTACGCCAGCGTTATTAAACAATAAATCAATTCCCCCAACGTCTTGTAAAAATTGTTCTGATACTGTTTTATACTGATATTTATTAGCTACATCAAGATGGTAACTAAAAATAGTTGCGCCAAGGGCTTGAATTTCTTGGGCAGTTTGTGCCAACAGATTAGCATTATTGTCTGCCATACCAATAGTCCAACCGTCAGATGCCAATTCGGAAGCAAATGCTTTTCCTAATCCCGAAGCTGCCCCTGTAATAAATGCACGCTTAGCGGGATAAATTGCAGATAATGCATACATATAGCAAGTGTATTAATGCATGAATGTACAATTTGATTGGGTTAATGCCATGTTTACACGAATTATTTATGGGTTGAACCATTCATCATAGACATCACATTGGGTTTAAATATATTCTATCTTTATAGCTTCCAAAAATTTCGCATTTGAAAAATATACTTATTGGTTTAACTTTTACAATCCTGCTATTTTCTTGTAAGCAAAAAAAAGATGCCCCGGCACAAAATACAAAAGCACAAGGCCCCACAGTTGTTGATGTAATCATTGCAGGAACCAGCAATACTAGCAACTTGGTAGAAGTGAGTGGTGCTGTAATTCCCAATGAAACCATCAATATAAACGCTGAAATAAGTGGCAGGCTTACTTATTTGAATATTCCAGATGGAGGTTCAGTATCACAAGGAGCTGTTCTGGCTAAAATTAATGATGCCGATTTGCAAGCTAATCTTAGCAAAACCAAAGTGTTGCTAGAAATGGCACAGAAAACCGAATCAAGGTTAAAAAAATTATTGTCTATTAATGGTATTAATCAGGCTGATTATGATTTGGCATTGAATCAGGTAAACAGTTATAAAGCAGATTTAATTGTAACACAAGCTCAAATAGATAAAACAGTTATTAAAGCACCTTTCACTGGTGTGTTGGGGTTGAGGCAAATTAGCCCTGGTGCGTATGTAACGCCTGCTATCATATTATCTACACTTCAACAGGTAGATCGCGTAAAAATAGATTTTAATGTACCCGAATTGTATACTAACCTTATTCATAAAGGGGCTACCATTACAGTACAAACCAACGAAACTGGCATTAAAAGAAAAGCAGTTGTAATTGCTACCGATCCTCAAATAAATTCAACAACACGTAATCTTAGAGTGAGGGCTTTGTTAGAAGGAAAGGCAATTAATCCAGGTACTTTTGTAAAAGTATTATTAGAAAATGGAGGAGATAGAAACAGCATCATGATTCCAACCAATGCCATCATTCCCGATGCTAGGGCAAAAAAGCTGATTGTAGTTAAAAATGGGAAGGGGGTATTTGTAGACATTGAAACAGGAATCCGAAGTGCAGGAATGGCAGAAATTACCAAAGGAATTAAAGCAGGTGATAGTGTTGTTGTAACAGGCGTATTATTTGTTCGTCCAAATTTGCCTGTTACAGTAAGAAGTGTTAAGCAATTGAGTGATTTAGTAAAATAGTAGAAGTACCAAGTAGTAAAATGAATATTTCAGAATTAGCATTAAAGCGTCCCATACTTGCAACAGTGATGAATATACTCATTGTGTTGTTTGGTGTGGTAGGATATAGTTTTTTAGCAGTGCGTGAATACCCCGCTATTGATCCACCAATTGTAAATGTGCGAACATCTTATGCAGGAGCAAATTCCGATATTATCGAAAGCCAAATTACGGAACCCTTAGAAAAATCTATTAATGGTATTCCTGGTATCAGAAGTATTTCTTCTTCTAGTTCAAATGGATCTAGCAATATAACCGTAGAGTTTAATATTACTGAAAATTTAGAAGCTGCAGCCAATGACGTTCGAGATAAAGTGAGTCAGGCGGTTAGAAATTTACCCCAAGACATAGATGCACCTCCGGTAGTGAGTAAATCGGATGCCAATAGTGATTTTATTATAATAATGGGCGTACAGAGTAGAACTAAGGGATTGCTGGAGTTGAGTGATTATGCCGAAAACGTATTGCAAGAAAGATTCCAAACAATTCCTGAAGTAAGTGCTGTAAATATTTTTGGTCAAAAAAGGCCTGCCATGCGTATTTGGATAAATCCAGATAAACTCAACGCGTTTAATATTGCTTTCAGTGATATCCGTACTGCCTTATCTACGGAGAATGTAGAAATTCCATCAGGTAAAATTTATGGTGACAATACCGAATTAACCATTAGAGCTTTAGGAAGGCTTACTACAGAAGATGATTTTAGAAATTTAATTATTAGGCAAGATGCTACTGGCATTGTACGCTTGTCTGACATAGCTAAAGTGGAAATTGGCCCTGAACAGGATGAATATAGTTGGAGATTAAATGGAGTAAATGCCGTAGGTATTTCTATTGTTCCACAACCAGGAGCAAACTATATTAAAATTGCCGATGAATTTTATAAACGATTAGCAGAAATACAAAGAACGGAAAAGGGTGATTTTCAAATGACACCCCTTATAGATCAAACATTGAATGTTCGAAAATCTTTAAAGGAAGTTGAAGAAACCTTGCTCATTTCTTTTACGCTGGTTGTACTGGTTATTTTCTTCTTTTTTAGAAACTGGCTCATTGCCATCCGCCCATTAATTGATATTCCTATTTCATTGGTGGCCACTTTCTTTATTATGTATTTAGCTGGATTCTCTATTAATGTGTTAACACTATTGGGTGTAGTGTTGGCCACTGGGCTTGTAGTGGATGACGGAATTGTTGTTACTGAAAATATTTTTAGAAAATTAGAAGGTGGCTTGCCTATTCGCAAAGCTGCATTAGAAGGCAGTAAGGAAATTTTCTTTGCAGTCATTTCTACTTCAATTACACTGGCAGTAGTATTTCTTCCGGTTATTTTCTTACAAGGATTTGTTGGAAGCTTGTTTCGTGAATTTGGGATAGTAGTAGCAGGTGCTGTATTGGTTTCAGCTTTTGTTTCATTAACCATTACGCCCGTTCTCAATGTTTTCTTAAATAGAAAAAATGCGGGTCATGGTAAATTTTATAATAAAACTGAGCCATTCTTTAAGGGGATGGAAAACGGATATAAATCTTTATTAGCTTCTTTCTTAAAAGTAAGGTGGGTGGCTTGGGTTATTGTAGTAGCATGTTTGTTTACCATCTATTTTATAGGGATCAATTTGCAAAGTGAATTGGCTCCATTAGAAGATAAGAGCAGTATTCGTTTCCAAATGAGTGGGCCAGAAGGAGCTAGCTATGGTTATATGGTAGAAACAGGGGATAAACTATTAAACTATTTAAATGATTCTGTTCCCGAGAAAGATTTTGTTTTTATAGCTGTGCCTGGTTTTGGTGGCAGTGGCGTTAATTCGGGAACTGCTAGAATAAAATTGGTAGAGCCCAATCAGCGGAATAGAACACAAGGCGATATAGTTAAAGACATCAGTAAAAAACTACCTCGTTTTAACAATGCTCGTATTTTTCCTGTAGAAGAACAAACTATTTCGGTAGGGCTTGGATCTAGAGGATCATTACCTGTACAATTTATTTTACAAAATCTCAATTTTGAAAAAATAAAAACAACTATTCCGCTATTTTTAGAAGAAGCAAGAAAAGACAAAACTTTTCAGAATGTAGATGTGAATTTAAAATTCAATAAACCCGAATTGCAGTTAACCATCGATCGAATTCGTGCTAAAGATTTGGGTCTTTCTATGTTAGATGTGGGAGATGTTGTTTCAAGTGCTTTTAGTGGAAGAAGATTGGCTTATTTTATCATGAATGGCAAACAATACCAAGTAATTTCTCAGGTAGAATATGCCGATCGGCAACAACCTGCCGACATTGAAAAATTATATGTAAGAAATAATCGTGGGGAAAGAATTCCCTTGAGTGCAGTTGTTAAACTACAAGAAAATTCAAATCCTCCAACACTTTACCATTACAATAGGTTTAAAGCAGCTACCATTTCTGCTTCATTGGCCGAAGGAAAAACAATTGGGGATGGAGTAAAAGCCATGGAAAGGATTTCGAAAAAAATATTAGATGAGAGTTTTAAAACAGCCTTAAGTGGTCCATCAAGGGATTATGCTGAAAGTTCATCTAATACCAATTTTGCATTTGGGTTGGCTTTGATACTTATTTACTTAGTATTAGCTGCTCAGTTTGAAAGCTTTAAAGATCCATTTACCATTATGCTTACAGTACCGTTGGCATTGGCTGGTGCTTTATTGTGTTTGTGGATTTTTGATCAAACCATTAATATTTTTTCACAAATAGGCATGATTATGCTCATTGGGCTTGTTACTAAAAATGGTATTTTAATTGTAGAATTTGCCAACCAAAAAAGGGAATTTGGCTTACCTAAAAATCAGGCTGTTTTAGAAGCTGCTACCCAACGGTTACGACCTATATTAATGACCAGTTTGGCTACTGCATTAGGTGCATTGCCCATTGCATTAAGTTTGGGTGCTGCCTCTACTAGCCGAATGCCCTTGGGTATTGTAGTAGTAGGTGGATTGTTATTTTCATTGATATTAACTTTATTGGTAATTCCTGCAGTGTATACGTATATTTCTGGCAAACATGATGTTGAAAAAGTGGAGATAACAGAGTAAATTTGCAAAAAAAATATGGCCAGCTCCATTTCTGATATCCGTCGCGATTATATGCTCAAATCTTTTGATGAATCAGATGCATCTGCAAATCCATTTGATCAATTTACTTCTTGGTGGGATGAAGCAATCAGTGCAGATATTGATGAAGTGAATGCGATGACTTTGGCAACGGTTACACCTCAAGGGAATCCTACTGCCAGAATTGTTTTACTCAAGGGGTATACACAAGAAGGTTTTGTATTTTTCACTAATTATAATAGTGCTAAAGGACAAGAAATTGCAGCGAATAATCAGGTAAGCTTGTTATTTTTTTGGAAAGAGTTAGAAAGACAAGTTCGTATAGAAGGGATTGTTGAAAAAATTGAAGCTGCTGAAAGTGATGCGTATTTTCATTCTCGCCCTGCAGGAAGTAGAATTGGTGCATGGGTATCACCTCAAAGTGAAATTATTCCGAATAGGGCTTTTTTAGAAAATAATTTTATTCGTTTAAAGGCACAATATCCAGATGAATCATCTGTTCCCCGTCCTGAGCATTGGGGAGGCTATATTGTAATTCCTCATTCTATTGAATTTTGGCAAGGAAGAAGTAGCCGATTGCACGATCGGTTAAAATATATAAAGCAAGCTAACCAAAGCTGGGATAGAGTTAGACTGGCTCCTTAATTTAAATTAAAATCTTGGGTTAATTCTACAAACACTTGCTCAAGTATGGTAGATAAGTATTCATATAATCCAGGTATTTTATCTATTTGCTCATTTGTTTTTGCATAAAACTCTATGCTCTCGATTGTTTTATATGATTGCTTAATGCCCAAACTGTATATGGATGATTTCATTCTATGGGAAAACAAATATATATCGTTGATATGATTACTTGTAATGGCATTTTTTAAGGTAATTAAATCTGCTTTGGTATTTTTAATAAAAATTTCCGCAATCTCTTTAATAAATTCTGTATCGTCTAAATCTATACCACTCAAGCTAGAAAGGTCGTATAGCTTTGTGTTAGTATTTTCTACAATGGGTTCGGATTGGGTGGTAGTGGTGTTTATCGTTAACGGATCTATGGTATTATTTAATTGAAGTAATTTTTTTAAGCAGGTAAATAATTTTTGTTCTGTAAATGGCTTGGTGATATATTCATTAAAACCTGCTTCTGCAAAACGATCTGTTTCATTTTTAAATGCGTTTGCTGTAAGTGCAACAATAGGGATAGTTGCTTTTGAAGCGTCTTTTAATTGTCTAATCATTTGAGTTGCTTCATAGCCGTCTACTTCGGGCATATGAATATCCATTAATATCAAATCAAAATCTTCTTGTAATAAAAAATTAACTGCTTCTTTACCATTATTGGCTATAACTACTTCGTGTCCCCAATCTTCTAAAATTTGTTTTACAATAATCTGATTAATCACTACATCTTCTGCAACCAAGATCCTTTTCTTTTCTATGCTAGTATACGATTGATCATCGGTAATTGCCATTTTTAATAATGAAGGGTCTCCTTTTTTATAAGGGAGGTTTACTATAAATGTAGTGCCTTCATTGGGTACACTCTCTACTTTGATATTTCCACCCTGCATTTCTATTAGGTTCTTAGAAATAGATAATCCAAGACCTGTACCACCAAATTTCCTACTGGTATCGGAAGAAGCTTGTACAAATTCTTGAAAAATGAGTGGCAACTGTTCACTGCTAATTCCAATGCCTGTATCTTTTACCTTAAATTGAAATAATGGTTTTTCTGGATCTTTGGTGAGTTGATTCGCAATTACAGTAATGCTACCTTTTTGCGTAAACTTAACTGCATTACTAATAAGATTATTTAATACTTGACCTAATCTAAATGGATCCCCAATTAAAACGGTATCTTTTTTTATATTATTTTCAAAGTGTAAAGCCAATCCTTTTTCTTCTACCTTAAAAATAAATGTTTTTAAAGTGTTGCTTATTTTATGGGTTAGTTCAAAGGGGATATATTCAAATTCAACTTTACCTGATTCAATTTTTGTTAAATCCAATACATCATTAACAATATGTAGCAAATTATTAGCTGATTCTAAAATGAGTTTAGTGTATTCTGCTTGTTTTGGATTTAAATTGGTTTTGTACAAAAGACCACCAATACCTAAAATTCCATTCATGGGGGTTCTAATTTCATGACTCATATTAGCCAAGAAAATTTCTTTAACCTTACTCGCTTTTTCAGTGGCTTCTTTTGCTTGAATCAATTCTTGTTCTGCCTTAATTCTCTTGGTAATGTCTTGTGAAAAGCCAATGATATAAGGGGTACTGCCTTGTTCTTCTACCTTATAGTTTTGATAAAGCAAATAGATATATTCTTTATTTTTATTTATTACAATAAATACTCCTTCTGCTCTTCCTTTTTCAATAACTGTTTTTTGGTATACATTTTCAAATTTTGCTCTAAATTCTACTGGAACAAAATCTTTAATATTCTTGCCAATTAATTCATCTTTTGTATAACCCAAAGCACTACAAATTGCAGGATTTACAGTTAATATAATTCCACTAATATCATGAGTGCATATTAAAGCTTGGCTATAATTAAATAAGTCTCTATATCTTTTTTCATTCAGTTTAAATTGCTCCTCAATGTTTTTCCTATCTGTAATGTTTAATCCATATCCAATTACCAATTTCACTTCATTTTTCTCATCTAAAACTGGATACATATTTCTTATAAAATATTCTTTAGTACCATCAGGCAATATCAAGGTTTCTTCCCAAGAATTGAGCTGTTTAGATTCGGTTACTTTATTAAATAATGCTCTTCTATCCTCAGCAATTTTCAATGGTCTATTTTTAAAGGCGCAATAATCTTCATCCCTTTTGCCAATCATCCATTTACGTAATTCTGGATCTTTAATAGCTATTGGATTTAAGAATAAATAACGATGATCTTTATCAAATACAGCAATATCAGTTGGTATACTGTTTAATATACTTTCGTAAAAACTTCTTTGTGATTCAAATGCAGCTTCTGCTTCTTTTAATTTGGTGATATCGGTATGTGTTCCTGTAATTTTTAATGGCTTGCCCGATGCATCTGCTTCAGTAACAATACCTCTGTCTAATATCCAGCGAATATTTCCTTTCTTGTCTACCATTCGGTACTCAATGCTATGATGATCTAATTTTCCTAACTTATACAAACGATCATTTTCTTCTAATAAAATTTTGTCATCTGGATGCACGGCCAACCACCAGCTTTCGGCAGTTGATAAACTAGAATTAGTGTATTCTAAAAATTCGGTATTGGTTTGTGAAAATTCAGTAATACCTGTTTTAAAGTCATGTTGCCAAACATTGTCTCCAATTTTTTCTAAGGTTAATCTAAATCGTTCATCATAGGCTTTAATTTTTTCATCTTTTACTTTTGCATCTGTGATGTCTTCTTCTATGGCAAAAAAACCAGCAGGTTCTCCTTGTTGATCAAACAATGGTTGCCCATTAATTCTTGTCCAATAAGGTTTTCCACTTTTGTGGTAGTTAATGATTTCACATACAAAAGGTTGTAATTTTTTTATTTGGTTGGCTAAGTAGTCAATGGTTGCCGGGTCACTATCTTTGCCTTGTAATAATTCACCAGGCTTTTTCCCAATCACTTCCTCTAAAGAATATCCGGTAATAGTTTTAAATGCTTTATTGGCCCAATTAATTTTACCATGTTTATCTGCTATAATTACCGCGTTGGTACTTTCTTCTGCAATTACAGAAAGCCTTTTTAGGTCTTTTCTTTGAGAATCAATTGTTGCCAATAATTCTTTAACTTCTTCTGTAACCGTTTGCTGATTTTTTAAAACTTCTAATAAATCTATAAGTGGATCATGGATGGCAAAGTCATTGCTATTTAATTGATGCAATTTTACTTGTTCCATAGAGTTGAACCACGGTGATCCTATAAATACCAATTGGTCTGTTTCTTGAATATATTCTAATTGACCTCTTAATTGAATGGGGTTGCTAGGATTAATTTCTAGCAATAATAATTTTTTGGTTAGCTTTTGCAAGCTATCAAATGAAATAGCTGATGTGTTTGGTTGAACTATTTTAAAGTGTTCTGTAAATAAGGCTTGTTTATGCAATGGAGTTAACTTGCCTAGGGTTTTGCCATAGCGCTCAATCCTGCTCTCATTATTTACTAAAAAATAAAATGGAAAAAGATTTTCAAATTGCTCAATGTTAAAAGCAATATTCATTTCCAACTCACTTTAATGGATTTTAATTAAGTTTCCATTAAAGTTACCATTTTTTAAGTTCATTACAATTAATTGAAATACGATTTTGGGTATTAAAATACCACAATAATCAATTTCAATGATTAATGAATGTATACAAGCAATTTAAAGAATAGGATTAACTAACTATTTCCTAGCCATTGCTTTTTCAGCAGCAGCTACAATAAACGGGGTATCCAAGCCATATTTGGTTAGTAATTCAGTTGGTTTGCCGCTTTCTCCAAATGTATCATTGGTGCCAATATATTCAATAGGTATTGGACAATTTTTAGCAGCTACCTGCGCAATTGCATCACCTAATCCACCAATAATATTATGTTCTTCAACAGTTACTGCGCATTTGGTTTTAGCAATAGAAGCTATAATAGCTTCCGTATCTAAGGGCTTAATGGTATGTATATTAATTAGTTCAACACCAATGCCTTTTTGTTCAAGTATTCTTCCTGCTTCTATGGCTTTCCAAACCATATGGCCACAGGCAAAAATACTTATATCTGCACCATCACTTAATTTTTGTGCTTTACCAATAATAAAATCACTTCCGTCTTCCTTGGTAAAATTGGGCCATTTTGGGCGGCCAAAACGAAGGTAAACAGGCCCTTCATAAGAGGCAATGGCCTTGGTTGCAGCCTTGGTTTGATTAAAGTCGCAGGGAACAATTACTGTCATACCGGGCAACATTTTCATCAAACCAATATCTTCTAATATTTGGTGTGTGGCCCCGTCTTCTCCCAATGTTAAGCCTGCATGCGATGCACAAATTTTTACATTTTTATTACTATAAGCTACACTTTGTCTAATTTGATCGTATACTCTACCCGTACTGAAATTGGCAAAAGTGGTGGTATAAGGAATTTTACCTCCAATGGTCATACCCGCAGCAATCCCAATCATATTGGCCTCAGCAATACCACATTGCACAAAACGATTGGGGAAATCTTTAATAAAGGGTCCTAATTTTAAAGAGCCAGCTAAATCGGCAGTAAGTACCACTACATTGGGATTTTCTTTGCCTATCTCGTGAATTCCTTCACCAAATCCACCCCTAGTTTCCTTTTCATTTAAAACCTGTATATCTGTTAATTTCATGGTATAATGGTATTGCTAAAGAAATGCAAAGTAAAGCGTTTTTTAAATGGCATCCTGCACATTTCCTGTTCTTTTAAGTACTCCCCAATGTTGAAGCTCCCCTTTTATTGCTTTGTTCATGGTTTTAAATAAAACAACCAATAATAACCACCTATAAATAACTCTTTGTGGTATTAGCCAAATTAGTTTCCAAAGGGGCTCTTTTTCAAACAAAAAGGCAATGGTAGCTACCAGTATATCCACGGCCATAAACATTATATAATAAACTCCAATTTCACTTGCGTTTCCGGTAAATAATCCAATCAGCATTAACAAATCGGCAAAGGGTGCAAAAATAGGTATGATGTATTTAAACAATAAAATATCGGGAAGTGCAATAAACCCTAGAATTGTATATTTTGTATTAAATAAAGTATCTCTGTTTTTCCAAAAAGTTTGCATTACGCCAAAAGTCCATCTAAAACGTTGTTTCATAAACTGCTTCAATGTTTCGGGAGCTTCGGTCATGGCAATAGCACTATTTTCATTTTTTATGATATAATTACATCTGAGAATTCGAACGGTAAGGTCTGCATCTTCTGCAAGGGTATCCGATGTAAAACCACCAGCATCTACAATGGATTGTTTTCTAAATGCACCAATCGCGCCAGGTACTACAGTAATTCCATTGAAATAGCCAAAGGCTTTTCTATCTATATTTTGGCTTGTAGTGTATTCTATACTTTGCCAACGTGTAATTAAATTTATTTCATTTCCCACTTTTACATTTCCCGCTACTGCGCCAATATCTTCATTGGTAAAATGTACCATTAATTTACTTACTGCATCTGGTTTAAGTTTAGTATCTGCATCAATACAAACTACAAATGCTGCATCGGTAGCATCAATACCATAATTAAGTGCAGAAGCTTTTCCACCATTTAACTTATTGAGTATTTTAATTTTAGGCTCATCTTTAAATGCGGCTTCTACCTTTGCTAGCGTTTGATCTTTGCTACCGTCATTTACAAAAATGATATTGAAATGTGGGTAATTGCATTTTAGCAAATTGTGTAATGAACTAACTGCGTTTACCTCTTCATTATATGCTGGTACTATAATAGAAACAAACTCAGTAGGTTGATTAACTAACAATAAGGGCGTATTTTCTTTTTTACGTTGCAAAAAGGAAAATACCAATGTGATCAATAACCGAATGGTACCTAATATTAAAAAAAGTATAAAAAGACTATAAAATAATCTACTTCCATAATAACCCATTTCTGCTAAATAATAATTAAGCTGTAATAAATAATTGCCTTTATAATTGGGAACGGGGGGCATTACATCATCTCTGGTTTTTCCCATCAAATCGGCAACAGTAGTAAACGTATATCCTTCTTTATGAAAATATTCTATAATTCTAGGAAGTGCTTCTACTGTGGCACTTCTATCTCCACCAGCATCATGTAATAAAATAATATTACCCAAGTCTTTCATCCGAACAACCCTATTAAAAATAGTATCTGCATTAAAAAATTTGGTTTCTCCGGCCTGCCAATCTTCGGGATCAATATTTTCCCCAATGGTTAAATAATTTTTTGTTCTGCTTAATGCAACAGGTACTAGTTCTTCCATTTTTTCGGGATGACTATCTGCATTAAATGGTGCACGAAACATAATAGTACTTCTTCCTGTAATAACTTCTATTAGTAAGCGTGTTGCATCCATTTCTAGCAAGGCGCGCTGCTTACTTACAATGGCCATATTGGGATGCGTAAAAGTGTGGTTCCCAATTTCGTGACCATCATTGTAAATTCTTTTAACCAGTGGTATATTTTGTTCGGCTTCAATTCCTACAATAAAAAAATTAGCAACCACTTTATACTTAGCAAGAATATCCAAAATTTCACGAGTATATTTAGGATCAGGGCCATCATCGAAAGTGAGTACTAATTTTTTATCATCCGACTTGCCAAATTGTTTAACTACAAACATAGATGGAAGTGTATCGTAAAACTGTTCGCTGATGAGCATCCAAGTAGAATCTAGCTCTGTTCTTATTTTACCTGGTGTTGGGGTAGAAATTACATCTAGTATTTCACCCTCACCCATAAAATCCACATCATTGCTAGGCTTAACTTTACTAAATTCATCAAAATCAAAATGCTTGATAGCGGCAGTGTTCATGGGTAAATGATAAAAATCCCAAAGCCTACTGTCTTCACTTCCCATACGCCATAAAGAAGTACCTGCTAAGCCATACTCTGTTACAAAACGAATAATGTTGAAATTGGTAGCCGCATCGGTAAAATGAACTTCTCTTGGGTGATTGTTATCGTCGAAATAGCTAAAATGCAAATTGTAAGAATCATTATTAAAAATAATTTTTTCTTTATTTTCTTTTGCAATGCTTAATGCTTGTTGATATGTTATATCTGTGCCTTCACCACCCTTGGGCCAATCATAACCGAAAGCAGCAATACATAGCACTATTTTTTGTACAGGTACTTTTGCTACCAATTGTTCTACTGCGGCTTCTATCCATTTCTGTCCACTGATGGGCCCAGGCTTAGTATCAGATGTATGTTCATCATAGGCCATCAAAAATAAATAATCATTGTATTTCGAAAGGGTTTTGTAATCGTAGTCATCATTAAAGGGCATCACATCTTGTGATACTAATAATTGATTGGCATGAAATTTTTCATACAATTCTTTTTGAAAATTAGCTAGTACACCATTGTCGTTCTCAACCAATTCTTCTAAATCTATATTTACGCCTGAAAATTTTTCTTGTTGAATATGTTTTAATAAATCATTAATTAGCTTAGCACGTTTTGTTTTATCATTTAAAATACGATGCACCACATCTCCCTGCCATTTGCCATTAAAGTTATTGGTAAGCATGGGCATTACTTTTACTCCTGATGCTTTAATGGCATCATATCCTCTTGCATCATGCCTTACAATTAATGAATCACCCACTGGATCTAAAAAAAACCATTCGGGTAATATTAGATTAAGTTTATTGATATTTCTTTTTAAAGAGAAAAAAGCCTGTGGATCCCAGTCTACATAAAATGCGGCCCTAATGCCAATACTTTCATTAAATAAATGGGAACTTGATAATTTGATTGAGCTATCAAATTGCTTATAGCCCTTACCCTCTGCCCATCTATTATCTATGAATTTTCTAAATCCCTGATAAGCTTTAGTGATAGAGTCAGATGTTGTAGGAGATTCCAATATTTTTTTAAATGCCTGACGTTGCGCAGTAGGCACATCGGGTAGATAGGCTGTTTTAATTGCCATGATAATTGCAATGATGGCAATCATTAGCAAAAAAACAATTAATCGGCTACCCCATTTAAAGCGTTGCCACCTATTGGGGTTACTGGTATGAAATATTTGATGATGTTCTTTTGCCATACATTAGGTGGTTCTACAAATATCGTACTGTAAAACAAAAAAGGTTGCTAAAGTTCAGCAACCTCTACTCATTAATTAAATGAATATTATTCAAACGTGCTATAGAAATAAGGGGTTTTGGCTTCAAACTCTGCAGCACAGGTATCAACCATTTTATACACGCGGGTAATACCAAGGGCTTTTCTTTTTTCGTACACTTCTTCTTCGGTGCAATTATCAGTTAAAATTTTGGTTATTTGACTATCCGAGAAACCCATTTTCTTTGCCTCTTTAAATAAAGGGGTTGGTAGGGTTTCTAAGCTATATTGTGCAAGTTCCTTTTCTACATTGCAAATAAGTTGTATTTGATAGATAAACCAACGATCAATTCCTGTTGCTGAGGCAATAGATTTTATGGTAGATCCTTGCATTAAAGCATCTTTGATGCGAAAAATACGATCCCATTTAGGTATTTTTATATATTCAACCAACTCCTCACTTTTCATTAGGCTTTTACCGTAATAGCCCAATCCCACTGCTTCATTTTCTAAGCTTTGACAAGCTTTTTGCAAAGCTTCTGCAAAACTTCTTCCAATGGCCATCACTTCACCAACACTTTTCATTTGTAAGCCCAAGGTATCATTGGCACCTTTAAATTTATCAAAATTCCAGCGAGGCATTTTTACAATCACATAATCTAATGCTGGTTCAAAATAGGCAGAAGTGGTTTTGGTAATTTGGTTTTTTAATTCATCTAAACTATAACCAATAGCAAGTTTAGCAGCAATTTTTGCAATAGGATATCCAGTTGCTTTAGAAGCCAAAGCAGAAGATCTACTAACTCTAGGATTAATTTCAACGGCAATTAATTCTTCCGTTACCGGATTCATAGCAAATTGCACATTACAACCTCCCGTAAAATTTCCCAAAGAACGCATCATTAAAATGGCTTTGTTACGCATTTCTTGAAATGCGGTATCGCTTAAAGTCATAGCAGGGGCCACTGTAATAGAATCTCCAGTATGCACTCCCATTGGATCCACATTTTCAACAGTACAAATAATGACTACATTATCATTACAGTCTCTTAGCAGTTCTAATTCATATTCCTTCCAACCCAACACGGCTTTTTCTACCAAAACTTCATGAATGGGGGAAGCTTTTAAGCCTCTTTCTAATGCAGCATCAAGTTCGTCTTTGGAATGTACAAAACCGCCCCCTGTTCCACCTAAGGTAAAAGATGGGCGAATCACTAAAGGGAATCCTAATTGTTGAGCAAATTCCTTCCCTTCTAAAAAGCTATTGGCAACATGACTGGGTGCAGTGGGCATACCAATTTTTACCATCAATTGGCGAAATTTTTCCCGGTCTTCGGCAGTGTCTATGGCAGCAACATCTACCCCAATTAATCGGCAATGGTATTTTTCCCAAATACCCAGTTCTTCTACTTCTTTACAAAGATTGAGTGCAGTTTGACCTCCCATGGTTGGCAAAACGGCATCCACTTCGTTCTCTTGTAAAATTTGTTCAATACTTTCGGCAGTTAATGGCAGAAGGTATACTTTGTCTGCCATCATAGGATCCGTCATAATTGTAGCCGGATTACTGTTGATAAGTATTACTTTTATCCCCTCCTCACGAATACTTCTAGCGGCTTGAGAGCCAGAATAGTCGAATTCGCAGGCCTGGCCAATAATAATTGGTCCGGAACCTATAATGAGAACAGATTTGATAGATTGATCTTTGGGCATGATATTTGAATAAATTGCACAAATGTAAGGCGGTAAGCGCAAATAGGAGGGTAAAACTTCGTTTAGTCCGTTAAACTGCGTGCATCAATAAAAAAAACAATATGGCAGTATTAAAAGAAGGCAGCAAAGCGCCAGCATTTAAATCGTTAGATCAGGATGGGAAAACAGTATCCCTGGCTGATTTTAAAGGAAAAAAAGTAATCTTGTATTTTTATCCAAAAGATGATACACCGGGTTGTACAGCGCAAGCTTGCAATTTAAAAGACAACTACAAAGCGCTTTTAAAAAAGGGTTTTGAAATAGTAGGAATCAGCGTTGATAGTGTAGCCAGTCATAAAAAGTTTCAGGATAAATTTCAGCTACCCTTTCCATTAATTTCAGATGAAGACAAAAAAATTGTAGACAAATACAATTTATGGGGTGAAAAGAAATTTATGGGCAGAACTTATATGGGCACTACCCGAACTACTTTTTTAATAGATGAAGCAGGTATCATTAAAAAAATTATCGCTAAACCAGATACAAAAAATCATACGGAAGAGATATTAGCCGCTTGGGAAACCATTTAATAGGATTTGAATAGGTAAGTATTCTGTAAATATTTGCAGCATATTTACCTATTATACCCAATAAAAAGCCCGTTTATGCGTTAAAGACTAGGAAAACCCTCTTTTTTAATGCGAAAAAAGAACGAGCCGCTAAAGCAAATCAATCTTTTTATGGTACCTCCCCATATACCACCAGACGATCAACGGCGTTTGCGCGAGCTCTATCGCTATGAAGTACTAGATACTTCATACGAAGATGAGTTTAATGATGTGGTTAAATTGGCAGCTACCATTTGTAGAACTCCCATTGCGCTTATTTCACTCATAGATGCGAATCGTCAATGGTTTAAAGCCAAAGTGGGTATTGACGCGAACGAATTTTCTCGCGAAATTTCTTTTTGTGGACATACCATTGCAGCGGAAGCAGCTGTATTTGAAATACATGATGCAACACAAGATGAACGTTTTTTAGATAATCCATTGGTAGTAGAAGAACCCTATATTCGTTTTTATGCAGGCGTTCCATTAATCAATAACAATGGATTTAAAATGGGTACCATTTCTGTAATGGATACCAAGCCAGGAGAGTTAAACGAAGAGCAAATTTACACTTTACAATCATTGGCCCGTCAGGTAGTAAAACTGCTGGATCAAAATTTATTGAATAAACAATTAGAGCAACAGAGTATAAAGCTGCAGCAACAGATGGAATTGCAGAATCGAATCCTCTCCATAATAGCGCATGACGTACGCAATCCTATAGGAGCTGTAAAATCTATTATAGAATTGAATGCTCGTAAAATATTAAGTCAGCAAGATTCGGTTGAGCTAATGAATATGGCGGGTAAACAAATAGATGGAACAGTAGAGTTGTTGAATAACTTGGTAGACTGGGGATCTATGCAGATGCGCGGAAGAGGTGTGGAAACGGAGAAAGTGCATGTTCGTACTTTGGTAAGTAATATGTTCAAGAGCTTTGAGGTAATGAGTTCCTTGAAATCGAATATTATGGTAAACTTGGTAGACGAAGATCTTTTTGTTCGGTCAGATATCAATGCTATGCGATTCATTTTGCGCAACCTCATTAGTAATGCCAATAAGTTTACCAAAGAAGGAGTTATAACAGTATATGCACACAAAGAAGATAAACATGTAATGATATCTGTAAGTGATACCGGAGTTGGTATGACAGACGAAATGCAAACCAAATTATTTGATGGAGAGCATTACCAAAGTACCACGGGTACAGGTAATGAAAAAGGTAGTGGATTGGGATTGATTTTAACCAAAGACTTTATTGAAATGCTCGGCGGTACCATTAAAGTAGAAAGCCAAGAAGATAAAGGTACTTCGGTATGTTTACTGTTTGCAGATTAATATCCTTCTTTTTTATTCGTAAAAAATTTACCTTAGGGAATCAATCAGGTTTATGAAACGATTTCCTTTTTTTATTTGTGCCTTGCTATTAAGCATAGCCACCTTAGCTCAAAAAACCGATCAACGCCTCACATCAAAAATTAATGATTTACTAAAAGGATTCAAAGGAGATGTAGGTGTGTACGTGCATGATCTTGAAAAAAACAAGATTGTTTCCATCAATGCCGATACCATTTTTCCTACAGCAAGTATGGTAAAGATTCCGATACTAGTAGGCGTAATGGATAAAATAGTAAAGCAAGAATTGCAATACCATCAAACACTTACTTACACCAATAATTTATTTTACGATGATGGAGATATTGTAAGCAATTTAAAAGACAGCGCTAAAATTGAATTGAGCAAAGTGATGATGCTGATGCTAACCACCAGTGATAATACAGCAAGTTTATGGTTACAACAATTAGCTGGCACAGGTACCCGCATTAATGAATTGATGGCCCAAAATGGGTTTGAGGCAACAAGGGTAAATAGTAGAACCCCTGGACGAGAACTTAATAGAACGCAATATGGATGGGGCCAAACCACTCCAAGAGAAATGGTGCAATTAATGGAAATGATTGCCAACAAACAATTATTAAACGATACTGCTAGTGAAAAAATGCTGCGTTTATTGGGTAGAAATTATTGGGATGAACAAGCTTTATCACAAGTACCTGCTGGTGTTTTTGTTGCCAGTAAAAATGGTGCAGTGAATGCAAGTAGAAGCGAAGTATTGTATGTGAATGCAGATGATGCGCGATATGTATTTTGTATTTGTACCAAAAACAATCAAGATACTTCTTGGGAAAATTCCAATGAGGCCTGGGTGCTTACCAATCAATTGAGTAAATTATTGTGGGAGTATTTTAACTAAAAGCCAAATACACCAACCAACTCATGCAATAAGCTAATATGGTCATATATGTCAATTGAAATACAGGCCATTTCCAGGTTTTGGTTTCTCGTTTAACTACAGCCAGTGTACTCATACACTGCATGGCCAAAACATAAAATACCATTAAAGATAAAGCAGCGGCCAGTGTATATACTTTAGTACCATCTGCATGAGTGGCCGATTGTAGTTTTTGCCTCAGAGATTGATCATCATCATCTTCTACACTATATAGGGTTGCCATGGTTCCTACAAATACTTCTCTGGCAGCAAAAGAAGTAATTAAGGCAATGCCTATTTTCCAATCAAATCCCAGTGGGGCAATAACTGGTTCAATAGTTTTACCCAAAATGCCTGCATAAGAATGTTGAAGTTTTTCAGTGAGCATTTGCCTATGTAAAGAATCTTTATATTGTGGTATAGCTTGTATTATACCAGCGTATTTATTTTCTACCTGTTTAATTTGTTCTCCAGGGCCATAGGAACTTAAGAACCAAAGTAATAAACTAATGATCATAATTATTTTACCTGCATCGGTTACAAAAATGCGGGCTTTTTCTACCATGGTGATGGCTACATTATTCCATCGAGGCGCACGGTAAATGGGCAACTCTAAAATAAAAAAGCTCTTCTCTTTAATATTGATAAACCATTTTAAAATATAGCTCACGAACAATGCCATGAATGTTCCCAAAAAATACAGGGCCATCATCACCAAGCCTTGAAGGCTTATAAATCCCCAATAATAATGATCGTCAATTACCAATGCTATTAAAATAGTGTACACGGGTAAACGGGCACTACAACTCATTAATGGGGTAACCAATATGGTGAGTAATCTCTCTTTTTTATTTTCAATATTGCGCGCACTCATAATGGCAGGTACTGCACAAGCAAAACTGCTAATCATGGGCATTACACTCTTTCCATTTAACCCTACTTTTCGCATCAAACGGTCACTTAAAAAACCAATCCTGGCCATATATCCACTATCTTCTAGCATAGTAATAAGCCCAAATAAAATCATGATCTGTGGAATAAACACCATGATACCACTCATACCTGCAACAATTCCATTAATCAATAAATCACTCCACCATATATCGGGTAATTGTTGGGTTAGCCAACTGCTTATTTGTGCAAAACACCATTCAATTCCATCCATTGGATATTTAGCCAAAGCAAAAACACTTTGGAATAGCAAAAAAAGTACCGTAAGTAAAATGATATATCCCCAGGTACGGTGCAACAATAAATTATCTAATTTATCGCTGAACATTTTTTTATCTAGTGGGCCAGGCTCTACTACATTATCCTTCATAATTTGCCGGATATGTGTATAACGCTGCATAATTTCCTCTGCCTGTGTTTTGGTGGCATTAAATTGATTTCGTTCTACAATTGCTGGAATTTGTGCATGATCTTCATTAACAGAAAGCTCATCATAATTAATTAAATGATGAATGGCTGCATATTTACTCAATTGTGGAAACAGGGTTTGTACTTCTTTAATAGCGTTGGGAGCTAGTTTTTCAACCTCAATAAAATTATGGCATTTTTTACAAGACTCAGTAGAAGTATGAGTAAGTGTGGCGATAGCATTTTTTAACTCAGGTAAGCCCTTGTTTTTTCTAGGGTTTACCACTACTACCGGAATGCCCAAGGATGCTTCTAAGCCAGCGATATTTATTTTGATACCTTTTTTAACCGCTAAATCATTCATCGTAAGTGCTAACACTACGGGAATTTTGAGATCAATGATTTGGCTACAAAACAATAAATTTCGCTTTAAATTACTGGCATCTGCTACCAATAATACCATATCTGCTTTTACGGTTTCATCAACTCCCATTAATACTTTATAGGCTACTCGTTCATCTGCCCTGCGGGGATAAAGGCTATAAGTTCCTGGTAAATCAATCAATTCGGTATCTCTATTATGGTCTACAGAATAAAGGCCCGTTTTTTTATCTACTGTAACGCCAGGGAAATTGCCCACTTTTTGATTCATACCCGTAAGGGCATTGAACAGAGAACTTTTACCACTGTTGGGGTTACCTACTAATGCAATATGAAACTTTGCGGTTGCCAAGGTTGCAAAAGTAGGTGCTACAATTAGGATAAGGTTACGAGATTGGGAACAGAATATAAGTTCATCCACTTACTTTTGTAATTCAAACTTCATTTATGAAAAAATGGATTGCATTTTTTTTATTTATTCCCTTGCTTTTAGATGCACAATCGAAGCGTAAACTAAGAATTGCCGAGCAAAAAGAAACTATTTCAATTATCGCTAATTTAAAAAAACATGTACAGTTTTTGGCAAGTGATGCTTTAGAAGGAAGAAGAACCGGCACGAAGGGCGAATTACTAGCAATGGAGTATATAATAGATCAATATAAACAAATGGGTTTAATGCCCAAAGGGGTGAATGGATTTATTCAAGAATTTGAAATTAATGAAGGCAAACAAATTGATGCACGTACTATTTTAAAAATAGATGAAAAACAATTGCTATTGGGAGAAGATTATTTTCCATTAGCATTTAGTGCGTTAAATTACGTAAAAGGCAATACAGCAGCAGCTTTGAACGAGTCTAATTTACCTTGGTTTAAAGACCTTGCCGAATTATTAGAAGAAAATAAAACCAATCCGCATTTTGATATAGACGAAGCCATTAAAAAAGAAGTGAATGCTGCTGCTGCAAAAAAAGCAACTGCTTTGTTTGTATACAATAGCACTAGCATAGTAGACAATGTTCAATTTAATAAAAATGATCATTCTCAGCCTGCGCTTATTCCTGTTATTTATTTAACCAAGGATGGATTAAAAAAATACCTGCCCGATTTTACTGCATCCGTAAATATAGAATTAAATGTTGCCTACAGCGATAGAATACGAAAAGCTAGAAATATTATTGGGTATATTAATAATAATGCCACCAATACGGTAATACTGGGCGCACATTATGATCATTTAGGCTATGGGGAAGATAAAAATGCATTAGATACAGGGCATATCATTCGTAATGGAGCCGATGACAATGCCAGTGGAACAGCCGCTTTGATAGAATTAACCAGGAACTTACTAAAAAAATCGCCCACCAATAACAATTATTTAATAATCCATTTTTCTGCTGAAGAGTTAGGCTTATTTGGTAGTAAATACTGGTTAGAAAATCCTACTGCAACAATTACACCCAATTATATGATTAATATGGATATGGTTGGAAGGTATGATACAGCAAGAAAATTAACGATTGGCGGATATGGCACATCTCCAGCATGGGCAACTATTATACCATCCGTAATAGGTAAGCTGGCTTTTAAAATTGATAGTGCAGGAAGTGGACCTAGTGATCATGCAAGTTTTTATAGAAAAGATATGCCCGTACTATTTATGTTTACTGGTAGTCATACAGATTATCATAAAGCTACTGATGATTGGGAAAAAATTCAATATGACGGCGAACGTGAAATTATTCGCTTGGTATATAATATAATAGTGCAGGCAGATGCAAATGGCAAACTGCTTTTTACCAAAACGAAAGAGCCGCAAATGGGCCGTAGCAAAAGGTTTACGGTAAGTTTAGGGGTTATTCCAGACTATGGATTTTCAGGAACAGGGATGCGCATAGATGGAGTAAGTCCAGGTAAATTGGCAGAGAAAAAAGGGTTGCAAGCAGGTGATATTTTATTGCAATTGGGAGAGTATAAATTTGTAGATGTAAATAGTTATATGCAATCTCTTTCTAAATTTAAAAAAGGAGATAAAACTATTTTAATCATTAAAAGAGGAGCAGAAGAGAAACAAATTGAGCTAGAGTTTTAAATAAGATGTATGAAGCTACGCTTAGATGTGGATGAATTAAATGATGATTTTTTTGAGGACACCCGATTACTGGGCATAACGGCAACCGTAAAAAACTACCAGTTTTGTATGCAGTTGAACAATATGCTTGGGTATGACTTTAGGTTGAACCCGGAAATAGAAATTCACCTGAAAAAAAAGGGGAGGAATTATTATTTCTCTATTTATCAATATGCCGAGCCTAATACTCCACTCATTCATTATTTATATCAAAATCAATTTGATGGTGAGTATTTATTACCCGAATTTAAGCACATGGATTTCTTATGGTTAATGAAATACGATTATGTTGATGAAGACAAATACAATTGGATCAAACAAACTATTCGCAACCTTAATGGGGTACAGATGATTGTAGAGTTAACCAATGAGCAAATAAAGAATAAGGGGAATATGGTTTTTTAATTTCCTTACAGTTCTACACAAATTCTTTTTTCACCTTTTGCTGTTAAAGAACCAATGGGCTCTATAAAATTTTGTAACCCATGTTGTACAAAGATGGCTTGCACATCATTGACCGAGCTGGGATCTACCGCAATAAGTAAGCCTCCGTTGGTTTGTGGATCGGGTAAAATAGAAAACGCTTCCATTACATTCACACCTTTAGCAAATGACACTTCTGAGCTATATGCATTCCAGTTTCTAAAAGTTGCATCAGGAGTAGATTTCTGTGCCAGCAATGCTTTAGCTTCTAATAAAATAGGTACTTTGCTATAAGAAATGGTTGCTCCAATACCACTACCTTCTGCCATTTCCATCAAATGACCAATTAATCCAAAACCAGTAACATCTGTCATGGCATGAACTCCTTTAATTAAGCCCAAATCTTGGCCTACCCTATTTAATTCATTCAATTGCTTAATGAGTAAGGGTAAATCTGCTTCATTTAATAAACCTCTTTTTTGCGCAGTTGCTAAAATGCCTACTCCTAAGGGTTTAGTTAAAAACAATTGATCCCCTTCCTTGGCGCAATTGTTTTGTTTAATATTTTCAGTAGCTATTAATCCATTTACCGATAAACCAAATATAGGTTCGGTAGTATCAATGCTATGGCCACCAGCCAAAGGAATACCTGCTTCCAAGCACTTACTTCTTCCACCTTCTATAACATCGGCAGCAATACTTGCAGGAAGTTTATCAATAGGCCATCCTAAAATAGCCAATGCCATAATGGGTTTACCGCCCATAGCATATACATCGCTAATAGCATTGGCAGCCGCAATTCTTCCAAATTGATACGGATCGTCTATGATGGGCATAAAAAAATCGGTAGTGCTAATGAGTGCAGTTCCATTACCCAAATCGTAAATGGCAGCATCATCCTTGCTACTATTACCTACTAATAAATTTGGATAGTTAGGTTGTTCAGTTGCCGTTTTAAGAATGGAATTTAACACCGCAGGGGCAATTTTACATCCACAACCACCTCCGTGAGAAAATTGAGTAAGTTTTACTTCGGGCATAACTACATATTTATGCGAAGGTATAGTCAAACACATTCATGTAGGGTATAAATGAAGAAAGCTGCAAATTAATTGCAGCTCTCTTACCCCCAATTATTACTGTAAGTAACTAGGTAAAAATGATTAATATAATGAAACAAAAAGTTATTTTTATTTAAACAAGCTAAATTCTTTCATGAACAAGGCAATTTATTTTGTGATGCCTTTTTTGAGAATTCACATACGAACTTATATTAATATCATTCATTATCTTCAATTATGCGGCGTTTATTCATATTATTTTTGATTTTATTAATGGCAGATAAACTAACTGCACAATTTCCGTATACACAAAAATTTAATGCGCAGGTTAAACTCCCTACACAAGTAATATATGATATGCTTGCCGATAGTAAAGGCTATATATGGTTGGCTACCGATAAAGGGCTATATCGTTTTAATGGAAGTCGTTTTACAGAAATTCCTTTTGATAAAACAAGCTTGAAATCTATTAGTTATTTACAACAAGATCCAGCGGGGAATATTTGGTGCATGAATTTTTATAAAGAATTATTTTATTTTAAAAATGATACCCTTCACAAATTCAATTTAAAAAATCCGGAAAAATTTACGAATGCTACTTTTTTAAATTTAGTGGTAACAACAAATGATATTTGGATTGGTACTTTTGAGGAATTATATCAAATCAATAAAAAAACAGGTGATCCTATTCAAAAAATTATTCCTCCAAAAGCGGGTATAAGTTACTTATTGAATATGGGAGATACCATTTATGCTTATGGAGGCAATGGTTGGCTTTTTACTTATCCTAAGTTTGGCAAACAAAATTGGGAGAAAACAAATTATCAAAATTTAGGGAATATACATATCGTTAGTAATGGAAAATCATTATTTGTATCTTCTATAGGTACTATACGAACACCCGGTTTTAAAATTGATCAGCATAAATTATCTTCCATTCCTGCATTGCAAATTCCGTCTAATACAGTGGTATATCATTTTGCAACAACGGATATAGATGAGCAGTGGGTTTGTACACAATCTGGGGGTTATTTATGGAATGTAAAAACAGGAAAAACCACTTTATATTTTCCTAATCAAAGTATTACAGATATTGTAAAAGATTATCAAGGCAATTATTGGGTTGCTACTTTAGACAATGGATTATTTGTTTGCCCTTCTTTAGAAAATAAATTATATAAAATGCATTTGGGAGAGCTAGACAATATAACATCCATTGCCGCCATTAATAATCATCAGGTAGTTACAGGAAGTAGTAAGGGGTTGTTAACCAGTTTTGATGTACTCAATAATTCTATTTTTCAATATAATTTAACAGATGCCAGGGAAATAGAATTTATTCATTATGATACTATTTCAAAAAATATTTTTAGCAATAGAGGTATTATTAAAGTAGGAGAAAAAAATCCAATTGAAAACTATGATTATAGTAAACAAGTTGCGAGAGATCCATTTGGCAATATGATTGTTGCCTATTTTAATGGTGCTTATATTATAAATAATCGCTTTGGATTGTATAGTGGCAGAACCCCAAAGATTACTTGTAATTTATATAAAAAATTTAGCCCTTCCATGGTGTATCGGCTTATAAAAGATGCATTGATACTAAGAACTACCCGAAGCAATACCGTATTAGCCTCTGCTAATAAAAAGCAGTTTTGGATAGCTTATGTTGATGGATTATTTGAGTATCATTACCAAGACTCCTTTCGTATTATTAAAAATACAGAAGGCTTACCCATTGTTGCCAAAACATTATTTGAAATGAAAGATGGATCCTTAATTGCAGGAACCTCTACCGATGGAATTTATATAATAAAAGATGGTTTGGTAACGCATCACTTTGATAAATTAACCGGATTAAAAAGTGATAATATAAAGCATTGTAAATATTTTAATAATGCTATTTGGGCTTTAACCGATGAAAGTCTTGAGTTAATAAATATATCAACTGGAGCTATTAGAAATTTATCGGATGAATTTGGTTTTGAACAATTACAAGTGAACGATTTTACTGTAAATCCAGCAAGATTTTTTTTGGCAACAACCAATGGGGTATTGGTAAATAGTTTTCCTACAAATAAACAAGAAAGGGTAATTAGTTTCCCAACTTTTAATGCAACAGCTAACGAAAATGAATTTGTTGACCAAGCAATATTACCTTTTAATACAAACAATATCATTTTTAATATAGAAGCACTCCATTTTAAATCGCCAACATCTTTAATGTATAAATACAGAATGATTGGGTTAGATTCTACTTGGAGAACCACTAATTATTTCACTCAATCAATTACATACAGTAGATTATTGGCAGGTAAATATACATTTCAAATTCAGGCTCAGGACAGAAGTGGCTACTACAAAAGCAAATTATTGGTGCATACATTTAAAATACAATTGCCATTTTGGTTAAGATGGTGGTTTATTTTATTGGTTTTATTTTCACTAATATTATTAGTATATATATTGCTTAAGTGGTGGTCTAAAAGAATTTTAATTCAACAAACATTAAAAGAACAATTATTTAAAAGCCAGTTAGTAGCATTAAGATCTCAAATGAACCCTCATTTCTTGTATAATGTATTAAATACAGTTCAGGGGCTTTTATACGATAATAGAAAAACAGAAGCTGGAACTTTGCTAGGAAATTTTAGTGACTTGATGCGTAAAATTTTAAAAGCAAGCGATACTCAATTACAAACTTTGCAAGAAGAAGTAGAGAATTTAAACTTATATCTCCAATTAGAGAAGGCACGTTTTGATACCGATTTTAATTATTCCATTCAAACTAATTTAACAGAAGATGCCTCTTCTATTTATATTCCTTCATTAATGTTACAACCATTTGTAGAAAATGCAGTAAAACATGGTTTAATGCACAAGCATGGCTTAAAAGAATTGTTCATTATATTTGATCAAATAGAGGGGGGATTAAAAGTAGTAATAGAAGATAATGGGATAGGACGAAAACATTCGGAAATTATCAATAGCAGAAATAAATCTAAACCATCCAGTTTTGCCACAAAAGCCATTGAAGAGCGCATTCAACTCTTTAATAGGTTGTACAAGCAAAAAATTACTTATACGGTAATAGATAAAACAGATGAAGGGAATTTGCCTATTGGCACTTTGGTTTCTATTTTTATTCCAGATTACACCAATGAAGCATCCCAATTTTAATAAAAAGGCAGTTTCACAAACAATTTACCCAGTATTAAAAAACTAATTTTATTTAGCAATGATGAGTATTAACTTCGATCATGATGGAACTAATTAAAGCAATCATTGTAGATGATGAACCCAATGCACAAAAAGCATTGCAGGGACTTTTAGTGGAAAACTTTGAGCAAGTAAAAATTGTAGCACTTTGTAAAGATGTTCCCGAAGCGGTAAAAACTATTCATAAACTAAAGCCCGATTTGGTTTTTTTAGATATTGAAATGCCAGGCTATAATGGATTTGAATTATTAGATTTTTTTGATGCTCAGCAAATTGACTTTAAAATCATTTTTGTTACTGCCTATAGTGATTATTCACTTAGAGCATTTGAGAGTTCTGCGGTAGATTATATTTTAAAACCAGTTCGCTTAGAGCATGTGGCACGGGCATTAAAAAAACTATCTATAGAAAAGCCGGAAGCTGATAAAATTCAATACCAGGTGTTAAGAGACAATTTTACTCAGCAGGAAAAGAAAATCGTTCTACAAACTTCCGAAACCATTTTTGTAGTGAAGCAAGATGACATTATTTATTTGCAAGCAGAAGGAAGCTATACCAAAATATTTACTACTACTCATGGAACACTTACCATCACAAAGAAATTATTAGACTTTGAATACCTAGAAATAGATGGTCCCTTTTTTAGAACCCACCGAAGCTTTATTGTTAACTTAAACCATATTAAAAAAGTAGATAAAAAAGATTTTGTACTGATTATGAGTAACGAAGCGGCTGTTTACTTAGCTCAAGACAAAAAGAATCAACTACTTACAAAAATTATTACACAATAAGCTATACCCATTCTACAGATCCGTGGGCAAATTGAAGTTCTATACCAGCCGTTACTAGTAAATCTCCGTTTTCAGTTACCGATTGAATAGTATAATCACCCACTATATTGTTTCTTTTAAGCCTAACTGTACTATTCTTTTTGTATAAATGTTGCCTATACAAGGATAATAATTGGGCAAATCCATTTGCTTTTAATTGTTGGTAACGTAGTTCTAAGAAATGACAAAGCTCTTTTGCTAGTTGAATAGGATCCTGTGATTTACCCGTAATTTGTTTTATAGAAACGGCTTTATTGGCTAGGCTAGAAAAATGGGTTTGATTTACATTGATGCCAATTCCAACTACAGCCCAAGGCCATTTATCTCCAAAAACGCTAGTTTCGATTAATATACCGGCTGTCTTTCTGTCACGCCAGTACAAATCATTGGGCCATTTAATACTCAATTCATCAGGAATATATTGCGCTAAAAAATCAAAACAGGCCAATGCCACCATCACCGTTAAGTGAAATTGTTGGCTTATCATTAAGAATTGGGTGTTTAAAACCACTGATAACAATATATTCTCTCCTTTGCCAGCCTCCCATTGTTTGCCTCTTTGCCCTTTTCCTGCTGTTTGTTCATTGGCAAAATAAGCTGCTCCATGAACAGCCAAATTAGCTTGTAACTGTTCCATGGCATAAATGTTGGTACTATCTACAACGGATAGTTCTGAAAACGGGTTACCGATAGTACTTTTAACAGATTTTCGTGGCAAAGAATTACTATTTTTGACAAAGTTAAACAGGCTTAATTAATTAACTAAAATATTCATCATTATTGGAACCTCTTTCTGTTCTACAATCGCGTAACAAAAGTACCGTAACCAGGTTAACGCGTAACTCGAAAATCTTCAAAACCATTATTCAAGCAATCTTAGATAAGAAAGGGGATAATGTGCTTAGTTTAGACTTAAGAAAAATACCCGAAGCGGCGGCTGATTTTTTTATTGTATGTGAAGCATCCAGTACAACTCAGGTAAAAGCAATTAGTGAATATATAGAAGACCAAGTGAAAGCGATATGTGGGGAAGATCCTTATAAACATGAAGGAAAACAAGTAGGTCAGTGGGTATTAATAGATTATGTGAATGTGGTAATACATATCATGCACCCAGAATCAAGAAAATTTTATCAATTAGAAGAAATGTGGAGTGATGCAGTATCTATGATGCATTAATATCCTAATACCTTAAACTTTTTAAGGATTTATTTTTTATTATAGAGGAATATCAAGCTATGGCAAAGGAAAATCGTCAATTTAAAGACATGAATCAGCAAAAAGGAGACAGCTCTAAAAAGGGCCCCAAATTTAATATATACTGGATCTATGCAATCGTTGCAGTGATGTTGTTATCAACGCAATTCATGCGCTTCTCCCCAGATCTTACCAAAACAAGTGAGCAGGAGTTTATAAACAATATGCTTATTAAGGGAGATGTAGATCGGATGGATATTGTTAAAAATAAAGATCGCATACGCGTTTATATTAAGCTTGATAGCTTAGCAAAAGATTTTTATGTAACCAAGTTTAAAAAAGACTTAAGTAAGGAAAAAGCCAAACTAAAAGGAGTGCCCTTGTTTGAGTTTGAAGTAACGGATATTAAAAGTTTCAAAGACGATTTAAAAGAAATTTACATAGCCAACCCTGCAATAACCAAAGTTCCAGATAACCCTGTATCAGACCCCGAATGGTTTGGCCCAGTTTTCAACACAGTACTGTCTTTGCTCTTTATTATAGGGGCATGGGTATTATTGATGCGTAAAATGGGTGGTGGACCAGGCGGCGGCGGTGGCGCAGGGGGTATTTTTAATATTGGAAAATCTAAAGCTACTCTATTTGATAAGGGCGCAAAAGTAAATATCACATTTGCCGATGTAGCAGGTTTAGACGAAGCAAAAGTAGAAGTGATGGAGATTGTAGATTTCCTGAAGAACCCTAAAAAATATACTGCGCTAGGAGGTAAAATACCTAAAGGAGCATTGTTAGTGGGCCCTCCAGGAACGGGTAAAACCTTATTAGCTAAAGCGATGGCTGGTGAAGCGCAAGTACCATTCTTTAGTTTAAGCGGAAGTGATTTTGTAGAAATGTTTGTAGGAGTTGGAGCAAGTAGGGTACGTGATTTATTTAAACAAGCAAGAGAAAAAGCACCATGTATTATTTTTATAGATGAAATTGATGCAATAGGAAGAGCTCGAGGTAGAAATGCCATCATGAGCAATGATGAAAGAGAAAATACCCTTAACCAGTTATTGGTAGAAATGGACGGTTTTGGTGGAGATACTGGTATCATTATTTTGGCAGCAACCAATAGACCAGATGTATTAGATACAGCACTATTAAGACCAGGAAGATTTGATCGTCAAATTTCTATTGATAAGCCCGATGTTAAAGGAAGAGAGTCTATTTTAAAAGTGCATTTGCAGCCTATTAAAGTTTCTGAAACATTGGATTTACATAAACTGGCCGAACAAACACCCGGATTTGCAGGTGCAGATATTGCCAATGTATGTAATGAAGCTGCATTGATAGCTGCTCGTAAAGGCAAGGAAGCAGTAGACATGAGTGATTTTCAGGATGCGATTGACCGAGTAATTGGTGGATTAGAAAAGAAAAATAAAATCATTGCACCACATGAAAAAGCCATCATTGCATATCATGAAGCAGGTCATGCAATATGTGGTTGGTTTTTAGAACATGCCTATCCATTATTAAAAGTAACTATTGTTCCAAGAGGTACGGCTGCATTGGGTTACGCGCAATACACACCAACAGAACAATACTTATACAATACCGATCAATTAATGGATCAGATTTGTATGACATTGGGCGGAAGAGCTGCTGAAGAAATATTTTTTGGTAAAATTTCTACAGGTGCAGCAAACGACTTACAACAAATTACACGTATTGCTTACAGTATGGTAACTGCTTACGGTATGAATAAAAAAGTAGGTAATGTAAGTTTCTACGATCCTTCTCAAGAAAACACATTCACTAAACCTTATAGTGAAGAAACAGGTAAAATAATAGATGAAGAGGTTCGTGGAATTATAGATGATGCATATCAACGCACTTTAGACTTATTAACGTTGAAAAAGCATGAAGTAGAAGTATTGGCCAAGGAATTATTAGACAAAGAAGTATTACATAAATCGGATGTAGAAACCTTAATAGGTAAACGACCATTTGAAGAAAAGAAATTATTGGAAATTGAATTAGATTCAATTGTTGTTCCAGGAGCTGAGAAACATGAAGAAACTGTTGAAGAGAAACATGAAGAAACTGCTGTTGATCAAAAAGAAGAATCAGCGGCAGAAGACAATCTACTCAACAAAGAAATACCGAAAAACTAAAGATGTTGTCATCAAGAGAACATATTTTGCAAAAAATTAAACAGGCACTTGTGCAAAAACTGCCTGTTCCTTTTTCGGAAGCTCCTCAAAATCCCTCTCATTTTGCTTCATCAGCAAAGGAGTTGGAATTAGAATTTGCAGAAAACTTTACAGGTTTGCTAGGCAAGTTTTCATACTGTATCAATAAAATGGAGCTGATTGATCAGTTAAAAGCACTTTTTGAAACAAGGGGATGGAAAAATATTTATTGTAGAGAAGAAACCATTAAAGAAAGTTTTACTAAACAAGGATATACCTTAACTTATACCAATGATTTGGCGAACTGTGATGTAGCATTAACAGGTTGTGAATATTTGGTTTCACGTACGGGTAGTATATTATTGAGTAGTGCAATGCAAAGCGGAAGAACCGTAAGTGTATACGCTCCAGTGCATATTTGCATAGCAAAATCTACCCAATTGGTATATGATGTAGAAGATGCTATTATGCAGTTGAGAACCCGATATGGGGCCAATTTTCCTTCTATGGTAAGTTTGGCAACTGGCCCAAGTAGAACTGCAGATATAGAAAAAACCCTGGTAGTAGGTGTGCATGGCCCCAAAGAAGTATTTTGTTTTTTGATAGATGAATGATAAATTCAGGTATGGATAAGATTCCCCAAAAACTATTTGTATACAGTTCGCTAAGAAGTGGATTTCAGCATCCCGCATACGCCTATATCAGTAAATACTTTACCCTGGAAGGAGAAGCAATTGTAAAAGGTAAATTGTACGATTTAGGAGATAATATAGTAGGAATTCCTACAGCCGAAAATTATTTTGTAAAAGGAGAATTGTATGTAATAAAGGAGCCTGCTGAATTTTCTTGGGCAATGGCTCAATTGGATGATTATGAAGGAGCATTAAATCAGGAGGAATCTATTTTGCCATTATATATACGCGCATTAAATACAGTGTATATAAATGGAGCAGAAGAGAAAGCCTGGATTTATTGGTTTAATGGTACAATACAAAATGGAAAATTCATTGAATCTGGAGATATACTTGCCTATCTGCAAGCAAAGAAATAATCAATCTCATGACAGTTACGCCGGGTAAAAAAATATATTTTCTTTCCGATTTTCATTTAGGTGCTCCTCACGCAGCAGGTAGTTTGCTTAGAGAAAAAAAGTTGGTTCGGTTTTTAGAAGAAATACGTTCTACCGCAACAGCTATTTTTATTGTTGGTGATATTTTTGATTTTTGGTATGAGTATGATAAAGTAGTACCCAAAGGATATGTTAGATTATTGGGAAAGCTAGCTGAATTAACCGACGCAGGAATTCCCATTCATGTATTTGTAGGCAATCATGATATGTGGATGAGTGGCTACTTTGAGCAAGAGTTAAACATTCCTGTTTACCATGAGCCCAAGGCTTTTACATGGAATAATAAACAATTTTTAATTGGTCATGGAGACGGACTAGGACCTGGTGATCAAGGCTACAAGTTTATAAAAAAAATATTTAGAAATCCTATTTGCCATTGGTTGTTTGGCATCTTGCATCCCAACTGGGGAATTGGAATTGCCAATTATTTTAGTAGAAAGAGCAGAGAAAAAACAGGCAATGCCGATGCAGCTTTTTTAGGGGAAGATAAAGAATGGTTAATCGTTTATTGTAAAGAGCTCATTAAAACAAAACCCTACCATTTTTTAATATTTGGGCATCGTCATTTTCCTATTGATTTTGCATTATCTGAACAAAGCAGATATATAAATTTAGGAGATTGGATTAGCAATTTCACTTATGCAGAATTTGATGGAAATGATATGAAATTATGTAGCTACAAATAAAATAGTTTTATTACATGAAATCCATTTTACAGCAAGTAGTTTTAAATAATACCATTGAAAATTTTCTTTATGTGACAATGGTATTGCTAATGGTATTTGTACTAAAGCGAATCATCTCTAAATATGTAGCCAAGCTTTTATTTAAATTGCTTGGGAAAGCCAGTAAAAGTATTGCGAGAGAGTCATTTTTAAATTTAGTGGTACAGCCTTTAGATTTATTTTTAGTAATCTTCATAAGTATGATTGCTTTAGATAGATTATACTTTCCAAATGCCTTTGATTTTACTATTTTCAGAATTACTTCTCGTAATCTCATAGATGCGCTTGCAGATGGTATTTTAATAATTGCTTTTATATGGCTTTGTTTGCGAGTTATTGATTTTATTGCAATGATTTTAGAAGAAAAAGCCAACACAACTGCTGATCAAACAGATAACCAGCTCATCATCTTTTTTAAAGATTTTTTTAAGGCAATCCTTATCCTGATTGGGGTATTATTAATTCTTCGATTTTCTTTTAATAAAAATATAGGGAGTTTACTTACTGGTTTGAGCATTGTGGGGGCAGCTTTGGCATTGGCAACACGAGAGAGTATGGAAAACTTGATAGCATCATTTATCATTTTTTTTGATAAACCATTTACCACTGGAGATCTAGTAAAAGTAAATGGCTTTACGGGTACTATTGAAAAAATAGGATTACGAAGTACTCGAATACGCACATTAGAAAAAACATTTATTTCTGTACCCAATAAACAAATGGTAGATACCATAGTAGATAATATTTCATTAAGAACTCAGCGAAAGGCGGAATTTAAATTAGAGATAGATCTTAGTGCCAATGCCAATCAATTAAAAAAATTTATCACCCAAGTTAACTTACTTATTCAAACTCCATTTTCACAAAATAGTTTAGTATACTTAATGGATACAGGAAAAAATGCGCATATTATTAGTATAGAATATTACACTACCATTGAACAAACCATTGAAACCTTTTTGCATAATAAGCAGCAAGTAACTTTAAATTTAATTGAATTGATGGAAGAGAATCAAATTAAATTAGCTGCATCTAGTACCGACATACGCGTTACAACTAATTAATGGGCGTTGGCTAAGGAAGATTTTAATTGAAGTAGAAAATTTTTAAACCCAGTAAGGGATTGAACTAATTGTGTTTCTACAGAAATTTTTTGTTTATTATTTTTCAAATAGCTTTTAGCACCTTCAATAGAAAATTTACGTTGCCTTAGTAGAAAGTAAATAAGTTGTAAGTTTTTAATGTCTTCCACTCTAAACAACCGATCACCTTTTCTGGTTTTTCTAGGTTGCAAAATATCAAATTCATTTTCCCAGTAACGCAGTAAAGAGGTATTCACATTAAACCATCCAGCTACTTCACTAATTGAATAATATAATTTTTGTTGAAGTATTTCGTCGTTGGGGATATCAATCAGATCGGCTACTGCATCTATTTCCTTAAAAGATTTTCTACCTCTCTTACCCAATTGTTTAGGTAATGCTTTGGATGTAGTATTTGCAGCAACTGTTTTTGGTTTAATCTTAACTACAATTTGTTCACTGGAATACACTATAGGATCTTCGGAAGAAGCCGGTGCTGCTAATGGGGAATTGTTAATTGGCAAATCTGCTTTTGCCAATACTGGCTGCTTCTTTTTTTTATGAGAAGCAACTGTGTTGATGGGCATGCCAAAAAGGTCTAACTGTTGCAGTGGTGTTGCCATTTTATAAAATTAGCACCAATTTTTTCTTTTAACACCCTTAAAATGGTGCAGGTGGATAAGATGTAAGTATCTTGCCCTTTTAAGTAAATATGAACGCTATTCAAGTTATTGTAGTTTGTGGAGCTGGTACCATGGGAAGTGGTATTGCCTTGGTGGCTGCACAAGCAGGTTTTACCACTATACAATTCGATTTAAATGAAGCTGCATTAGTAAAAAGCAAGCAGGGTATATATGCACAATTAACCAAATTAGTGCAAAAAGAAAAGCTAAGCCAAGCAGAAATGAATGCTATTTTGGCCAGGATTCAATTTACCCACCAAATTAATGATTGTAAAGGGCAGCTCATAATTGAAGCTATTTTAGAAGATGTATCTATGAAGCAGCAATTATTTAAGCAGTTGGCCAATATCAATGGGCCCCATACTATTTATGCCTCCAATACTTCTTCCATTTCAATTGATGCCATTGCTGAATCATTCAATTATGCAGAAAATTGTATCGGCATGCATTTTTTTAATCCTGCTCCAATTATGAAACTCGTAGAAATTATTAAAGGAGCTAAAACATTGCCGGCAACGGTACAAAAAATAGTTCTCCTCACCAAGCAATTAGGTAAAGTGCCTGTTGTTTGTAAAGATGCACCCGGATTTATTGTGAACAGAGTAGCAAGACATTTTTATTTAGAAAGTATGGAAATGGTAAGCCAAGGTCTTATTACCATTGAACAGGCGGATGCATTACTGGAAGCAGCCGGATTTAAAATGGGACCATTTAAACTGATGGATTTAATTGGGCTGGATATTAATTATAGTGTAAGTAACATTGTATGGGAGTCTTTAGGAAAACCTGCAAGGCTGCAACCATCTACCTTACAAAAAGAAAAAGTGAATAAGGGTAATTTAGGTAAAAAAACAGGGAAGGGTTTTTATACTTATAACTGAATAGTCACTTCATTGTCCCAATTTGCTTTTACATTAAGTGTTTGTGGAATAAGTTGAACAATTTCTGGTTGTTTTTTTTGTTTCCAAAAATTACCTGTATCCCATACACCATTTTGATTGGTATCGTATAAAATGCGCAATTCATAAGCACCAGGTGCAAAAAGTTTTCTAGTAAATTCAAAACTAGTGAGTGGTACAGATTCTATTAATTTATCGGATAAAATAAATTGCAATACAGGATGTTTTGCTAATTGAATATTAGTAAACCTAATTTTAATACTACCATAGTCTGATTCTCTTTTAGTATTGAATTTTAAAGTGTCTGATTTAATTAGCGTAATACCACCAGTATCTGATAATGCATTTTTAGGAATCACTAATCTATAGTAATTCATTTCTTTCCAAGGGTGCTGAATAATTAATTTAGTTTTAGCAGTATCTAAATGAAAAGTAAAACCTGTTAATTTAGTGAAATTGGTATCGCACAATGTAATTGGCATACTATCGGCCAATTTTATTTTTCTATTAAAAGATAATTGCAGAGTGGTTAAAATATCTTGTTGGCCATTTTCTAAATTAGTTTGGTATTTTAAACGTTTATCTACTTTGCCAATTTTATCTACTACCTCTGTTGGTTTTACTGGCTTCTCTTTTATTTTAAATTCTTGATAAGCATATAAAGTGTCTAAGGGTGTATTTGCAGAAACAGTAAGAATAGCCGATTTAAATGCAAATACTTTTACGCTGTCATCGTATTTTTTAGTAAAGTCGTTTGGAAGTACAAATGCCCGATATTTTCCGGGGGATAGATTTTTAAATAAAAATTCTCCTTTACCATTTATTCTAGTGTAATAGCGAGGTCTTTCTTTTGAGATTGCTGAATCTGCCAAGTTTTTATGGAGTATTACAAGTAAAGTTGAATCTATTTTTCCTGTTTCAGCTAATAAAACTTTTCCTTTATAACGAAGGCTGTCGATAGTTTTACCCGTAGAAAAAACATAAGTAAAATTTTTTAAAATATTCGACTCATTGATATCCTTAATAGCATTTCCAAAATTGAGCGAATAAGTAGTATTGGCGTCTAATGAGTCTTTAATTTTAATAGTAACTGTTCTTAACTTATAATCTACTAATGGATTGCTTTTGATGGTAGGTGAAACAATTAAATTGTCATTTATATTTTGAACATTAATATATTCATCAAATTGGAGGGTAATTAATTTAGGTGAAATATTAATTGCAGAATCTTTTGGAGTAGATATCAATAAACGGGGAGGAAGGCTATCTCTTGCTCCTCCATCTGGCGGAATAATATTAGCGCAAGCGCCCAATAAACTCACTAGCCAAATCATCAGCAAACCGCCAATCATTTTTTTTATATTCATACTATGTACCATAATTAGCGCAAAGTTATAGTTTCAGTTTCACTCGTATTATAAAATTCAGGAATACACTATAAACTATCTAGTACATTCGTACTATAATTTAAACAAGCTTATTGTTATCAATCTTCATCTGTTTCATTTTGTTCATGTAGGGCAATTGCCAATTGATTTGTTTTTACAAACTCACACCAATGACAATCTGGTTTGCCGCAGCCTGTATAAAATTCTTTATTTTGAATCTTTTCCCAAACGGTAGTAATTTGTTGAGTAACCGTAGCAATATCAGCAGGTGAAATCACCAGTTTTTCTTTTCTATATGCTTTCTTTTTATCGGGTTCAATAAAGTCGAATTCACTACTTACCACTTGCCAATTTTTTTGATTATAATTATCTACCAGTATTTTATAAAATACGGCCTGCCTCCAATAATCTCCACCATGAGGATTTTTATCGTTGGGAGGCAGTAATTTATTTTTAGCTTTTTCAATATCTCCCGTTTTATAATCTACCACATTTACTTCTTTTCCATTGAATTCTATTTTATCTAACTTACCTTTAATAGGAACTCCATGAACTACTACATTCTTAATGGTACGTTCAATTACCACAATTTTATTCCAAGTATCTAGATAGGCATTATAATAATTAGTAAGCACTTCTTGTCCATATTCCATTCTTCTAGCAAACTGTTCCTTGGTAAAATTTTCTCTATGCCTGCGCATATAATAGTCAAAGTCTCCAATGAAAGTTTCAATAGGCGGAAACTGTTCTTTTTCCTGCATCTGCTGAAATAAGCGTTGTAAGGCATGGTGTACAGCCGAACCAAACTCGGTAGATTCCGATTTTCCAGAAGGCACACGCACCAGATTATTAAAATAAAATTGGAGTGGACATTTTAAATAATTATTTAAAGCAGTAACATTCATTACAAACTTTTCTAATAGTTTGTTAATGAATTCAGTTTCAATTTGATCAATTTCAGGCATTAGGGTATCTTCAAAAGCCAACGCACTAAAGGCACTAATATGATCTGCCGAAACAGTAACCCGCTGAATAGGTAAATGTTGTATTTCTTGAATTTCGGCAATAAACATAGAGGGCTCTAATGGCTTTCCATCCGATTTGAATTGGCTATATGAAATAGTTAACTGTTTTTCGGCTCTGGTAACTGCCACATAAAAAAGTCTTCTTAATTCTTCTTCCTCACTTAATTTTGGTTGCGAGCTAAACATGGTATCGGGTAGCGTATAACCTCCACCAGGTTTTCTTTTCTTTTCCCAATAGCTTGCATTACTACCTGCAATAAATACATATTCAAACTCTAATCCTTTTGATCCATGAGCCGTTAATAAATTAACTCCTTTATCACTTCCACTAACCTGTACTAAGGGTAAACTCAATCCTTCTTTTTCCATTAATTCAATTACAGAAACCAATTCTTGTAATTTCAATGTTGGATTTCTTCTGGTTTCATCTTTTACAAAATCAAATAAACCAGTAAGAACTTGCAAGTGCCAATGTTTTTCTGGGTCTTGCATAATAAATTGTAAAACCCCAGCACGGCGAATGATATTTTCAAATAAGCCTTGTAATGTACTATTTGGAGCATCTCCAATTAAATTTTCAATAGCATCGCTTACATTTTTTATTCCATTAATGGGTACGCTGAATAAATCTTTTGCTGGTTTATTGGCTAATTCGTAAATATATTTTCGTAAACTGGTTTTTTCATTTCCAAAACGTTTATCAGCTACACTAGAACTTATTTTTGCAATTTCTATTGGAGCAATATTAAACCAGTTGAAATGCATAATTTCAAATAACATTTCATCTCCTCCATAGGGTATATCATGTTCAGCCGCAATATATTTTAATAGTAGAATTATTTTTTTAGCAAGAGGAATATGTAAAATATTTAAATTACGTTTACTGTAAACAGGAATTTGTTGCTGTTTAAAATAAGTGCTCAAAACTTCGCCATACTTATTTTCTTTATAAATGATGGCAATTTTTCCTGGTGCAATTCCTTTATTTATTAATTCACTTACTTGTAAAGTAAGATCAATCATTTCTTGTTGTTGCGTTTCATATTCACGCAGTATAGGTTTTTCGTTAACACCATTGAATTTTGTATTAGCGGCCAATAATGTTTTGCTTAGTCCATCAATTTTTTTTACTAATCTTTCTTCATTCTTATCAATCAAGGTTTTTGCAGTATCTAATATGGGCTGAGTAGATCGGTAATTATTGGTTAATACAATTGTATGAAGGCTTTGGAGGTACTTACTGGCAAATTTTTCCATATTTTCAATATTGGCACCCTGAAAACGGTAAATACTTTGGTCATCATCGCCAACAACAAAAATATTGGGATCTTCCCAGTAATTTATAAGCAAATCTACTAGGTTATTTTGTGTTCCACTGGTATCTTGGTATTCATCTACTAAAATATATTGATACTGTTCCTGGTATTTAGCAAGCAGTAATTTATTTTCTTTAAACGCAATCAATACCCAATTAATCATATCATCAAAATCATAACGGCCTCTTTTTTGCATCAATTGCTGAAAATGGTCAAACTCATTCACAGCAGCTTGTAGTTTTTCCATTTTCTCAAGCTCCTCGTTTATCTTGTTTTGTTTAAGATCTCCTGCCTTAAACTGCTTATATGCTCGTTTATATATAAATTCTTCTCTGGTAGTAATCTCAAGCAAATATTGAGCTATACATTCTTGAATATAGGCTGGTGTCCAGCCTTCGCGCTTCATATTACTGAAGAGCTGTTTTAAATTATTTATTTCAAAATACACATCACCTCTATATCTTTTTAAAGGATGATTTTTAGGAAATTGATCAATCAATTGTTTAAACAATTCAATACTTTCTAATTCGGAAATGGGATCTAAAGCCGTTTTCTCAAATAACGATAAATTATCTTGAATAATATCATTGCAAAATGCGTGAAACGTATATACGTTTACTTTGTATGCATCTGGACCTATAAAATGAAGTAATCGTTTGCGCATGGCAATCACTCCTGCGTCTGTATAAGTAAGACAAAGAATATTTTCTGCCTTTGTATCGGGTTCTAATAAAATTTTACCAATTCTTGCACTAAGTATTTGGGTTTTACCAGTACCTGGCCCGGCAATTACCATTACAGGTCCTTCAATGGTATCTACCGCTTTTTTTTGTTCAGCATTTAGCGATTGGTAAATTCGGTTATAATGATCTAATTGTTGATCTTTATTGCTCATTTAATAAAGATAGCATGAACCTTATTAAAGAAAAACTGTTAAAGAGTTAATACTTTATTTATGTCTAGCGTATATAGCATTAAAACCGTACAAAAAATACCCATTTCATTAGAAACAGCTTGGGATTTCTTTAGTAAACCTGATAATTTAAAGGAAATAACCCCTAAAAATTTAGGATTCAATATAGTAAGTAAGCACCATGGTACTAAAATGTATGCTGGGCAAATTATAGAGTATACTGTTCGCCCAATTTTGGGAATTCCACTGTATTGGATGACAGAAATTACCCATGTGGCAGACCATCAATATTTTGTAGATGAGCAACGTTTTGGGCCATACAGTATGTGGCACCACCAACATCATTTCAAATCCATTGAAGGTGGGGTAGAAATGACTGATATAGTACATTACAAATTACCGCTTTGGTTTTTGGGAGATATAGCCAATACCATCATGGTAAAGGCCCAATTACGGGGAATTTTCAATCACCGATACAAGGCGGTTGATGAGCGTTTTGGTAGTTTTAAAGATGCACAAAATGAGGTAGTGTTTGGCTAGTAACTACTTTATTTCCATCAAGGCGCTTACATTATTATTTATATCAATAGTAGCCACGCAAATTCTTTTACCAGTGGCATCGGGAACTTTAGATAAATCTACTAAAGCGGATTTACTAGTTAATATCAATTGCACCAGTTGCCCATTGATAAATTTAACTTCCATATTCTTATCTAAGGTAAATAAACCAAACCCTTTAATTTTTAATGAGCCACCATAGCTGAGTTCAATTTCATTGCCAGTTCTTTTTCCCAAAACAGGTTGCTCTGGTGTATCATTATTAATCCAGGGCATTGGTGGAACCAATGCTGGGTAATAATAATAATGATTCCGTAAGCTATCATTCCAACCGTTTGGATTTTTCTCAAATACTTTACTATTAAAATAAATACTGCCTTGGGTAGTTTTATATTTTCTTAACTCCTGAATTTGTGCAGGTAATTCGTTTTTATTTCTCCATGCCTGGTTGGTTCCAGCTCTATAAATACCTTGGCCAATATAAATATGTTTACCATATCCATGCTCGTTCCACCATTTTAACAATACATCATAATCAGCTAGTTTGTGCCCACGCTCCCAATACAATTGGGGAGTAACATAATCTATCCAACCTTTATGTAACCACAATAAAATATCGGCATATAAATCATCGTAATTGGTTTGTCCTGCTTTTGTATCGCTGCCCATGGGGTCTTGGCTTTTATTTCTCCAAACTCCAAAAGGGCTAATACCAAATTTTACCCTAGGGTTGGTACTTCTAATAGTGCGGTATAATTGCACAATAATACTATCGCAATTACTTCTTCTCCAATCTTCTTTATTTAATTTACCACCGTATTGTTCAAATGTTTTTTGATCGGGAAATTCCTTGCCTGTAATTCTATAAGGATAAAAATAATCATCCATGTGAATAGCATCTACATCGTACCGTTCCAGCATATCTTTTACAATACGAACCGTATGTTGCCTTACAGAAGGTAATCCCGGATTAAAATATTTTTTATCTCCATACACTACAAACCATTCAGGATGAATTTTAGTAAGGTGTGAAGGAGAAATAGACGATTTAGCAATATTAAAAACTGCTCTATACGGATTAAGCCAAGCGTGAAATTCCATACCTCGTTTATGGGTTTCACTAATCATGAATTCCAGTGGATCATAGTATGGATTAGGAGGTAAACCTTGCTTGCCAGTTAAGTATTCGCTCCAAGGCTCGTATTGTGAAGGATAAAGTGCATCTCCAGCCGGTCTTATTTGCATTACAATTGCATTCATGCCATTGGCCTGATGCATGTCTAAGAGCTTAATAAACTCTTCTTTTTGTTGTGCAACTGTTAGATTTTTTTTACTAGGCCAATCTATATTTTCTACACTGGCTACCCAAACTCCTCTAAATTCATAATTAGAACTATACTGGGCAGTAGATATAAATGCACTACCCACTACAAATAATAGGGTAAAGATTATTCTCCAATTTTTCATCATAAAAAATTATTTAGATTGATTATACCTTTTCGCGCATTTTATCTAATAGATCATTCAGCAACACTATTTCCTCCTCATTTAAATTTTTAAGAATGGAATCAATTTGCCCATTTTTTTTATCTAATCGTTCTAAGGTTGCCAATCCTTTGCTAGTAATGTTTACATCTACCAATCTTTTATCGGTTATTGCAATTTTTTTCTCTACCAAACCTTTTAAAATTAATCTATCTACCATTCTGCTAACATCACTCATTTTATCGAGCATTCTCTCTCTAATTTGCAATGTGCTCAAAGGTTTCATGCTGCCTCTTAATATTCTTAAGATATTGTATTGTTGCGGCGTAATACTTTCTTCATCTAGTAGTACTTTAATTTGTTCTGTTAACCAACTAGCAGAAAAAATAATATTTACAGTAGCTTTTTGATAGCCATTTCTAAATACTTGTTGCTGAATATCTTTTTCTATACTCATATTAATCCTCCCAAACACTTAACCCTTCACTACAGTTAGAACAGATATCTATGTTTTTTCTGCTGCTCATTAATTCTTTTCTAAACTGCTGATAATTGCTATTATTCCAGGTTTCTTTAAACGTTTGTGATTTTAAATTTCCCAACTGATGCATGGCATCTTTATCAAAGCAGCAAGGTACAACCAAACCATCCCAAGTAATTACATTGGCATGCCATAATTTCCAGCAATGATTTTTTAATCCACTTTTCACCGTCATTTTTCCTGCGGCATTTTTTTTATAACGGCTGTATTTGTTATTGGTAGGAATTAATTGATTGGGATCATTTTCATAATCATATACTTGCGCGGTTTTAAATCGAACTTGATCTACCCCTATTTCTTTACCCAATTTTTTAATAGCTTCTATTTGATGTTCATTGGGCTTTACTACTAAAAATTGAAAAAACACAAAGGGTGTTTTGCTGTTTAATTCTTTTTTCCATTTAACTATATTTCGAGCGCCTTCTAGTACTTTTTCTAGTTTTCCACCAACCCTGTATTGTTCATATACATCCTGAGAAGTACCATCAATAGAAATAATCAATCGGTCTAACCCACTTTCTACCGTTTTTTTAGCTTTTTCATCGGTTAAATAATGCGCATTGGTAGAAGTAGCCGTATAAATTCCTTTTTGATGGGCATAAGCTACCATCTCTAAAAAATGGGGATTTAAGTATGGTTCCCCTTGAAAATAAAAGATCAAGTACAGTAAATCTTTATATATATCATCAATGGTTTGCTTAAAGAAAGAGGGCTCCAGCATACCCGTAGAACGGGTGAAAGCCCTAAGCCCGCTAGGACATTCAGGGCAACGAAGGTTGCAAGAAGTGGTAGGCTCAAATGAGATAGAGATCGGGTACCCCCATTGAATAGGCTTTTTGAGCAATTTAGATAATTGATAACTACTATATACTTTACCCGCGTTTACCAAACGGCGAACAGTAAATTTAGAAAACAGGTTAATGCTATCATTCCAATTAAAATAGGCCATAATATGAGATCAAAAATACGATTTATCACTAATGTAATTCTTTAACAATTTCTTATTAAACATATAGTAGGAATTTGAATCTATTTTATAGAACTTTATAGAAGTGCTTAAATGGATAGAAGCATAAAAAGCTTTAACAAAGCAGATAAGGTTTTTGGCACGTAAATTGAATTAGTACTATAAATAGATTTATTTAAATTTTCTCATAAGCAGTTAGTTTTGGTTGCGGTCCCGATTTCTATCGGGACCAACTTTTTTTAGAACCTGCTTAAACGGATATACACTAAAAATAGCAGGCAACCCACTGCATCTGCCAGTATATCTAGCTTTTCAAATGAACGGCCTTCTACGGCTGATTCTTGATAATATTCAACCCCAATGCCATACAGTAAAAAAAAACCTGCAATCAGGATGGCCAATAAGCCTCCAATTCTTTTAAAACTGATGCTATAAATAGCTGTGGCGGCAGTAAAACAGAGGGTAAAAAAAATACCAGCATGAATGAATTTATCTAATTGTGGAATTTTTATCCAAATAATGGAGGGAACTTGCGAACCTGGGAGTGTAAAAAGAAATAAACTACCAGCAAAAGCAATTAAAAATACAATCAAGGCTAAAAGAACAGGATATTTTTTCATGGATAGGGTAAACTAAGCAGTCCATTTTTCCATTACTTTTCTCAACTGCTCAATCGTAAATGGTTTAGTAATAATATCTTTCATTCCAACACTTAAACAATCGTCTTCAGCCTCCTTTATAACATTGGCGGTCATGGCAATGATAACCGGTAATTTGCCCGGTTTACTATTTAAAATAATAGAAGTGGCTTCTAGTCCATCCATTTCGGGCATGTGGATATCCATAAAAATTAAGTCGTAATCGTGTAAGCTGGCTAGGTCTACCGCCTCTCTTCCATTATTGGCAATATCAATAGAGTATCCAATTTTCGAGAACATTTTTTTAGCCAATAATTGGTTCATGCTATTGTCTTCGGCCACTAGCATTTTAATGGGTTTCAATACCGAATCTGCAGAAATAAAAGGCGTTTTGTTTACAGGAGCGCTATGAACTTTTTTAACCAAATTAACTTGTACAGGAATAATAAATTTAAATGCACTGCCTTTGCCCTCCTCACTTTCAATCCAAATTCTACCACCCATTTCTTCAATAATTTTTCTGCAAATAGATAGGCCCAATCCAGTGCCACTATGCTTTCTGGTTGCGGTATTGTCTATTTGACTAAAGGGCACAAATAAATTGCGTTTATGTTCTTCACTTATACCAATACCAGTATCAATTACCGCAAAATTAAGTTCTTGTAAAGATTCGTCTATGTGCAAAGCCGTTACCTCAATTTTAATAGTTCCTGTTTCGGTAAACTTAATGGCATTTCCTACCAGATTAATTAATATTTGTTTTATTCTACTCTCATCGGCAATAATTTCTTTTTCAACTTTTGGATCAATCTGAACCAAAATAGTTAAGTCTTTTTTAAGGGCACTAATGCGAGGGTAACTAATGGCAATCACATTTTTAATAATTAATTCTAAATTGGCAGGGCCTTCGAATAATTCTAATTTATCGGCTTCAATTTTAGAAATGTCTAGTACATCATTTACAATATCTAATAGTAAAGTACTACTAGATTTTAGTGCTTGCATTAACTCCTCTTGTTCTTCAGATAATGTGGTATGATGCATTAAGTCAATAGTGCCAATAATGCCATTTAAAGGGGTTCTAATTTCATGGCTCATATTGGCCAAAAAGGTAGATTTTGCTTTAGTAGCTTCCTCTGCTTGTATTTTGGTTTCTGATAAATACTCACGCGATTCTTCTAAATCAATAGATTTTTTTATGAGGCTCTCCCGATCCATATCGTAGGTACGCTTATACAAACTAATGGTTGCACCAATAATACCAAAATAAAGAAAGATGGTTAGGAGCGTATCCATCTGCCTTATATTTTCATTGGCATACGGTATAATCCATTGTGGGTTACGTTGTTCTACATAAATGAGTAACATTACAATGGCAATGGTAACGCCAATAAACGGAGAGTGAAATTTTTTAGGAAGAATCAACATGGCAACTACCAAAATAAGGCTATACGCAATAATAGTAGGTCCTTCAATTCCACCATTAGTAAACCAAATAGGTACATAAAATAAGTGGCAGAAAATAATATACCAACCACTGATGGGTTTGTACAGATCTTTATAGCGAGAGAGGTAAAAGAAATAAAAAGACATGACCAGCATACATAGAATAAGCCAGTTTAAAATTATATTTCTACCAAAAAAAATATTGCTAACAAAGCTGATGCTCATAGCAATAAAAACAAGGAACGAAACAAAGTTAAAAATCTTATTCTCTAAAGAGATGACTTCTTTTTTTAATCCAATAAGTTTTTTAAGTTCGTAGTAGTTCATGTTCAACTATAATAGCATTAAAGATAATTGTATTTAACTATTCAGTAAGCAAAACAAGTTAACTATACCAATTTAGCTACACACAAATCCAATAGCATAACAGGTCAAGATAAATTATTACTTGCCGATTATTCATTAAATAAAATACCTCCGTTTACATCAGTTGATTATCCAACAAGTGATGCATAAGCATCCTTATTTAGTAATGCGGAAACTGCAGTAGGATCAGTAACAGTCATTTTAATCATCCAGCCATCCCCATAAGGATCTGTATTTACCAATTCTGGCTGCTTTTCTATTAAGGCATTTATTTCTGTAACGGTTCCCGCAACAGGCAAGAAAAGGTCACTCACTGTTTTAACTGCTTCCACTGTACCAAAAACTTCTTCCCCAGCAAGCGTTTTACCAAGGCTATTGATATCAACATAAACAATATCACCAAGTTCGTGTTGAGCAAAGTCGGTAATACCAACAGTAGCTGTATTGCCTTCTAGGCGAATCCATTCGTGGTCTTTGGTGTAATGCAGTTCTTCAGGGAAATTCATAAAGTGTTGTTTTATAATGCAAATATTCAATAAAAAACGATGGGATAAAATTAAAAAATATAAAATTCAAGTTTTAGTTAAAACTCTTGTTGATCAAAATAGAGCAGAACATGGTCTTTAATGAAGTTTTCTTGTTCTGGCAAGCTCATTTCGGGCAAAGGCTTCAATTGCTTAAAATGAGGCCAATTATCAGGATCCTTGCCTTCAACAATATAGTAGCCACTTTGGGCCAAAACGGTGCAAACGGCCACATGCATCAGGTCTTGTTTCTCTTCTTTAGAAATCTTTTCTTGCACAAAACCAGTTTCTTGCAGGCCAATAAGGAATAAAACTGCCTCTAAATCGGGTTTTTTATTAAAACGGGCCATCAATTTGGATTCTAGGGCCCACCAGCGTTGTTGTAAATCGTCTGTAATAAACATGGCGCAAAGGTAAAGGCCTAAAGCATGCTATCATCAACGGGCAAGAGGTATATTTGCAAAAAAATACGGATTAATATGTTACAGGTGAGTGTTTTAAGGGCGGCCCCGGAACAGGTAAAACAACGGTTGGCAAAGAAGCATTTTAAAGAACTTCAATTGGTAGATACCATTGTACAATTAGATGATGAACGTAAGAAATTACAAGCTTCTTTTGATGATACACAGGCAAAAGTGAATGCGGCATCCAAAGAAATAGGCATGTTGATGGGCAAGGGAGATAAGGAAAGAGCTGAAGCCATTAAACAAAATGTAGCTAGTTGGAAGCAAACTTTAGAACCACTGAAAGAGCAGATGGCCAAGGTAGAACAGCAATTGGCCGACTTATTGGTAACCCTCCCTAATTTACCTGCTGCCGAAGTTCCCCAAGGAAAAACACCAGAAGAAAATGAAGTAGTAAGAACCGGAGGAATCATGCCTGTTTTAGGCGCCAATGCTGTGCCTCACTGGGAGTTGACCACTCGTTACAACCTGATTAATTTTGAGTTGGGAAATAAAATTACGGGCAGTGGATTTCCTGTTTATATAGGAAAGGGAGCCAAATTGCAGCGTTCCTTAATTCAATATTTTTTAGATTTTAATACGGCAGCAGGGTATACCGAATACTTGCCGCCCTTTATGGTAAATGCAGCATCAGCCTATGCCACAGGGCAATTGCCCGATAAAGAAGGGCAAATGTATTATGCTACCGAAGATGATTTTTATTTAATACCTACGGCAGAAGTACCCGTAACCAATGTATACCGCGATACTATCTTAAAGGAAGAAGAACTGCCTATCAAAATGACGGCTTATTCACCTTGTTTTAGAAGAGAAGCGGGTAGTTATGGAAAAGACGTACGAGGATTAAACAGATTGCATCAATTTGAGAAAGTAGAAATTATTCAGATTGTGCACCCAGATAAAAGCTATGAAGTGTTGCAAGATATGATTGCCCATGTAGAAGCTTTATTGCAATCATTGGAACTGCCGTATCGAATTTTGCGCTTATGCGGAGGAGATATGGGATTCACCAGTGCCATCACGTATGATTTTGAAGTGTACAGCGCAGCACAAGAACGCTGGTTAGAAGTAAGTAGTGTAAGTAATTTTGAAAATTACCAAACCAATAGAATGAAATGCCGCTTTAAAGGGGCAGATGGTAAAACGCAATTGGCACATTCTTTAAACGGAAGTTCATTGGCCTTGCCAAGAATTGTAGCTTGTTTGTTAGAGAACAATCAAACTGATACTGGCATACAATTACCAAAAGTGTTGCATGGGTATTTTGGGAAGGATATTATAACTGTTTAAATCATTTATTTATCTTTATATCATGAATTTGTCTCTTGCTGATCAACTATTATTGAAAGATTTCTTTTCGGGAGTTCCTGTTAAGAAAGCCTATCTATTTGGTTCAAGAGCAAGAAATGAAGCGAATGAATCTAGTGATTTTGATATTTTAGTTGAGTTAGACCATTCTAAACCTATTGGAATGAAATTTTTTACGTACCAGTCTGAATTAACATTGTTATTAAAAAAGAAAGTTGATTTAGTTTCTTCTGATGGTTTATCTCCTCATATAAGCCCAATTATAGAAATCGAGAAAGTTCTTATTTATGAAAGGGATTATAAATATTTCCGTTCATGAATATTTTGGAGTGAGTTTTAAATTGGTTTGGGAAATTGCTCAAAATGATTTGCCTGTATTAAAGAAACAGTTTCATAAATAAGGGTAAACTTTCCTGCATTTTTTGTCATTATTAAACCGGTGATTGGCAAAGGTTTTAGTTGAGAAACATTTTATTTAAAAAGTGTAAAATAAATAGAGGGAATGATGTCCTATGATATAGGATAATAAATTAATCTTTTTTCTGAAATACATAATATATCTTCGGTATTTTCTAATTTTATTAAAGACAAGCCATTTAAAAAGTGGTGGGATGGGTTTGGAGTACAAATGGATGCAAATTTCAATCAAATAGTTGGTTTAAATGTAAGCATCCCAGTAGCAAATAATCAACAGCTTCGAAATTCAGTTAAAAGAGATAATATTGCCTTGAATAATTTATATATTGAACACGATGAAATTGAAGCTGAACTTAGAAAAAATGTTTATAAAAGCACTTCAGATGCATTAAATTCATACTCTAAACTTAAGGAAACTGAAAAATCTGTTGCTAATACTAGAAGTATCTATGAAATGACCTTGGATTATTTTAAACTTGGTGGTATTAGTTCTATTGAGGTAATAAACGCACAAAATGAATTTCTAAAAGCAAACGAAATTTTAATAAATAATAAAATAGATTTTTTTCTAAAATTGAAAATAGTAGAATACTATAAGTATGGTAAAATAGCTATAATAAACTAAAACAATGTTCAATAATGAAATATCTAAGTATAGTTTTTATCATTTTATTTCAATTTAAAAGCTTCAGCCAATCTTCTAACGAATCATTCTATGCATTTGATAAAAATTGGCAAACAATACAAAATTTAGATAAGTCTACTTACTTTATGCAAAAAGTAAGAGAAAATGATACTACCTATATCAGCAGAATTTACCGTACAAAAGGGTCTATGGTTTCATGGGAAACATTTAAAGACAGCGCACTATCTATTAAAAACGGATTTTTTGCTTGGTATAATCAATATGGCGAGCTCGATAGTTCTGGAAATTATACAAATAATGTAAAAGATAAAAAATGGAAAATAGCTTTTGATAAAAAATTAAATCCATTATTAGCATTAGAATACAAAGCAGGCGAAATCATTCGTCAAATTAACTATAAAACAAAAACATATAAATGGAATAGTGGAAAAGAGGAACCAATTGAACTCAATGATCCCAATCATCCCGATTATACAATCAAAGTCAATGATAATCAAGCCCCAGCCACATTTATAAATGGAGGAATAGAAGGTTGGATGAATTTCATTAACAATAATATTATTACCCCCAATCGATTTATATCCATATCTGGCCCCAATTCAGTTGGACGTGTTAAAGCTGGTTTTCTTATTCAAGAAGATGGTCAATTAACAGATATTCAAATTTTACAATCAAGAGAATGGTCTGCTGATATGGAAGTAATAAGAATGTTGAAATCCAGTCCTTCATGGAAACCAGCATTTCAAAATGGCAAAAATATACCATACAATTTTGCACAAACCTTTACCTTCAATGTAGGCAACTAATGCTTGATAAACCGCTCAAAAAACTCCATCGTTCTAAGCATTTGATCAATACGTTGGCGGTTATTACCCGTACGAGTAAGTTCATGCGTTCCGCCGGGATGCCTTACGTACTCTACGGTTCTGCACAATACTTTTAAACTTTTATAGAGCAT
>JAVHPL010000006.1:0-7224 GCA_036170555.1 Sediminibacterium sp.
CTCTTCCATCCCCTTTACATACACCACATTTTGACGTAATGGTAGTTCCTTCTCCATTACAAGTAGAACAGGTTGTAACTGTTTGCATTTGACCTAAAAATGTACTCGTAACTTTTCTTACCTGTCCACTACCCCCGCAGGTACCACATTGTTGTACACTATTTTTGTCCTTAGCACCAGATCCTGCACAAGAAGAACAAGGAACATGCTTTTTTACTTTTACATTTTTAGTAACTCCTTTGGCAATTTCTTCATAGGTTAGCTTCAACTTAATTCGTAAATTACTACCTCGTTGACCTCTTGCCCTAGAAGCACCCCTGCTTCTGCCACCCCCACCTCCAAAAAAGCTTCCAAAAACATCTTCACCAAATATGTCGCCAAACTGACTAAAGATATCGTTCATATCCATTCCGCCAGGGTGACCACCACCATTCGTTCCTGGTCCAAAAGCTGCATGACCATACCGATCGTATTTCGCTTTCTTATCTGCATCACTTAGTATTTCATAAGCTTCTGCAGCTTCTTTAAACTTTTCTTCGGCCGAAGCATCCCCGGGATTTCTGTCTGGGTGAAACTGCATAGCTGTTTTACGGTATGCTTTTTTAATTTCATCCGCAGTTGCAGATTTACTCACACCCAGTATTTCGTAAAAATCTCTTTTAGCCATAAATTAAAATTTTGAAAAACCCAATTTAGAGGATCCTCATGCGATAAATTATTTTCCAACTACAACTTTTGCAAAACGGATTATTTTATCATTTAAATAATATCCTTTTATAACTTCATCTAAAACTTTTCCCTTCATTTCGTCTGAGGGTGCATCAATTTCAGTTATGGCCTCATGTTTTTCTACATCGAAATCAGCAGCAACCGTATCCATTGCTTTTACCCCTTTTTGTTGCATGGTAGATCGTAGCTTATTAAATACCAAAAGAATACCTTCTTTTTGCACCGAAAGGTCATCCGCACCATTTAGTTGTTTTTCTGCTCTATCGCAATCATCCAGAATATCTAATAATGAAACAATTACATCTTTACCTGCGGTTTGAATTAAATCTAGTCGCTCTTTAGCGGTTCGCCTTCTAAAATTGTCGAATTCTGCCATTAAACGCAGATATTTATCTTTTTGCTCCTGTAATTCTGCATTTAATTTTTCTTCAACAGACGCTTCGGCCACAGGTTCACTTAAATGGGTGGTTCCGGCTGCATTTTCGTCAGCATTTATGTCCATTCCGTCCATTTTTTCAGTAGTTTCAGTAATATTGGTCATTTCTTGCTCTTCCATAGTATTATATAATTGATCAATTCATTAGGCAAAAATTTTGCCACGCAAAGAAAAGAGAAAAATTGACAGATATACCTACCCTATATTTGCCAAATGATCAAAGTTTACTTAAGAAAGAATATTGCACCTAGAATTGCCAACGGGCACCCATGGATTTATGGGAATGAGGTAGACCGTGTTGCTGGGAATCCTATTGCTGGTGATTTGGTAGAAGTACATTTTGCAACTGGAAAATTTGCAGGCATTGGATATATTAACCCCCAGTCACAAATATTGGTACGATTGTTAACCCGAAAACAAGAACATATAAATGAAGCTTTTTTTTTAAAAAAAATTCAAAAAGCTTGGGAGTACAGGAAAAAAATTGGGTATACCAAAAATTGCAGATTGGTTTTTGGAGAAGCAGACGAATTACCTGCACTCATCATAGACAAATTCAACGATTATTTTGTAATTCAAACCTTGGCACTAGGAATAGACCAATGGAAACCTGCCATAGTAAATGCAATCAATGAAATTTTTTCACCAAAAGGAATCTATGAAAGAAATGATGTTCCTGTAAGAATGTTAGAAGGGTTAGAACAAAAAAAGGGATTTTTATCCGATCCTTTTGATACGAAAATATTGATTCATGAAAACGGATTAAAGTTTGAAGTAGATATAGAAAACGGACAAAAAACAGGTTACTTTTTAGACCAAAAAGACAATCGAAGAGCCATTCAGCATATAGTAAACGGAGCAGAAGTATTGGGTGCATTTACCTATACAGGTACATTTGAAATTCATGCTGCTCATTATGGTGCTAAAAGTGTACTAGGCATTGATATTTCGGAGCAAGCTGTAAGTCAAGCTAACAAAAATGCGACTTTAAATAAATTAGAAGGAGTAGTAGAATTCAAAGCAATGAACGCATTTGATGTACTCAAAGATTGGGGAAAAGAAGGTAAACAATATGATGTTGTGATGTTAGATCCACCTGCATTTACAAAAAGCAGAGCAAGTATTGATAAGGCAGTAGCAGGGTATAAAGAAATTAATTTAAGAGGCATGAAACTACTCAAAAACGGAGGCTTTTTGGTTAGTTCCAGTTGCACCAATTTGGTATCTCCAAGTATGTTTTTACAAACAATTGAAATGGCAGCAAAAGACGCAAGAAAAAAAATTCGTCAGGTAACATTCAATGCACAGGCAGCAGATCATCCTATCATTTGGGGTATGGACAATACCAATTATTTAAAATTTTTAATTGTAGAAGTAAGTGATTGCTGAGTTATTTAAATCTTTTTCTAAAAATTAAAGTAAATTTTGTAAGGATTCAAAGTTACATCCGTACAATTTTTCATATAATTAAAAATATGAAGCAGATTATAACATGTATCCTAGTAATCATATTAGGAATTTCTACCACTAATGCAATAGCACAAACAGGTTTGAGAAAAAAACATTTCAATACTACAAAGAATGGGTTGGCCATTCAAGGGTATGATCCAGTAGCGTATTTTGTGGCTGGCAAGCCTATTGAGGGGAAAGTATCAACGAATTTACTGATAGATGGTATTATTTATTATTTTTCTTCAATTCAAAATAAGGAACTATTTAAAGCGAACCCAGCAAAATATGAACCACAATATGGTGGATGGTGTGCTTATGCAATGGGGGCCACCAATGAAAAAGTAGAAATAGACCCAGCTACATTTAAAATTTTAAATGGCAAATTGTATCTTTTTTATCATACATGGGTAAATAATACATTAACTAAATGGAATAAAGACGAAAAAGAATTAAAATCCAAAGCAGATAACAATTGGAACAAAATTTATCATTGATGAAATAAAGGCAATTTAATTTGACCAATAGGTAAAAAGTTATAATTTATAGCCAAATTAGGGTTAATGGAATTAAGCAGGAATCAAAAACTAGCCACAGAATGGGTAAATGAATATGCCAACATGCTTTACCAATATGTTATTAAAAGAGTAAAAGACAATCATATAGCCAAAGATCTGGTACAGGACACCTTATTATCAGCCTGGAAAAATATTGAAAACTATACTGGAGAAGCGTCGGTAAAAACTTGGCTATTTACAATTTTAAAGAATAAAATAATTGATCATTATCGAAAATCATCAAATAGAATTACAGAAGAATTATCTAATACCGAAACAGAACAAGCTATATTTTTTGATTCTGCAGATCATTGGCATAAAAAAGCTTTCCCCATGGATTGGGGTACTAGAACTCAACATTCTATAGAAACAAAGGAATTTTATTTAATTCTAACTAAATGCAAAAATAAATTAAAAGAAATACAGGCTGCCGTTTTTAATTTAAAGTACATGGAAGATTTAAGTAGCAAAGAAATTTGTAAGGAATTGAATATAACAGAGTCTAACTATTGGGTGCTTATTCATAGAGCTAAAATACAACTTAGATATTGTTTGGAATCTAATTGGATTTTAAAATAAATATTATGGGCATTAATTGTAAAACAGCAGTTGATTTTGTATCTAAAAAAGAAGAAGGTAAACTTACCATTGTTCAACGTTATCAATTATGGTATCATTTGGCCATTTGCTACTTGTGTAAAAGATTTTATCAACAAAATAACATCATCATTAAGGGCATTAAGCATCATGCAAAATCAACAACAAACAAACAATTGAATAAAGAAGAAAAAGATATCATAATCAACGTATTAAAAGATAATTGTTAATTTAAATGAAAATTCAGGTTAATTGTAAGGAATAAAAGTATAGTTCGTATACAAAATAAAAACATGCTAACTAAAACACAAAAAACATTTGCCTGGATTTTCCGATTAATTGCATCAATCATTATGCTTCAGACCTTATTTTTTAAATTTACTGGAGCAGAAGAATCAATTTATATTTTTTCAACTTTAGGGATTGAGCCAATTGGAAGAATTGGGTCTGGAATTGTTGAATTAGTTGCTTCTATTCTAATTCTTATTCCTTCCACAACCGCCTTTGGAGCAATCTTGGCCATTGGAGTAATGAGTGGTGCAATCATATCTCATATAATAAAGTTAGGAATTGTAGTACAAAATGATGGTGGTCAATTATTCATTTACGCAATACTTGTATTTATTTCAAGTATCATTTTATTTATATTTTATAAAAGTCAATTGATTAATTTAATTAAAAAGATTAAACAATAAAAATGCAACTACTTACTCCAATTCAAGACTTATTTATCCAAATAGATAAAATAATTCATTTACTTCCCAATGAAGTTTATACAAAAAAAAGTAACCTTTTACACAATGCTAGTATTGGGCAACATGTGCGTCATATTATTGAATTATATATTGAATTAAACAATGGATACGAATCGGGAATAATTAATTATGAATTAAGAAAAAGAGATTTGAGAATTGAAACGGATATTCAATTTTCTTCTAACACAATCGCAACAATTGTTCAACAACTAAATAAGCCTAACAAAGCATTGCAATTAGTAATAGACTATTCATTTACAAATACTAGTAAAATGATTGTTGATACAAATTATTTAAGAGAATTAATATATAATTTAGAACATACAGTTCATCATATGGCATTAATCAGAGTGGCTATTAAAGAGTTTACCAATATTAAACTAGATACATCATTTGGAGTAGCAGTATCTACACTAAAATACCACAAGGAAGAAGCATGTGCACAGTAACTTTTATTCCTACTAATGAAGGAATTATCATTACGTCAAATAGAGATGAACATATTAGTAGAGGAAAAGCCATTGCACCTATAAAAATAAGTTCTGATGGAGTTGACATTATTTACCCTAAAGATCCAGATGCAGGTGGTACTTGGATAGCAACAAAAAATAATGGAGATACCATAGTTTTATTAAATGGGGCTTTCAAAAAACATATACCTAAGCCACCGTATGCCAAGAGCAGAGGATTGATATTATTAAGCATTTTTGAACTACTTAATTTTGAAAAGTCAATAGAGCAATTTGATTTAATGAATATAGAACCATTTACTATTGTATATTATACCCATAAACGTTTATTTGAATTTAGATGGGATGGCCAATTAAAATATCTTCAAGAATTAAGTGTACATGAATCTTATATTTGGTCGTCGGTTACTTTGTATGATGTTACGATGAACACTAAAAGAAAAGAATGGTTTGAAAAATGGCACTTAACTTGCCCTAACCCTAATCAAGAACAAGTGATCAATTTTCATCTAACTGCAGGTGATGGGGATAGTGCTGAAGATCTCAAAATGAATAGACAGAATGAATTATTCACTGTAAGTATTAGTACTATTTTTATTAGTAAAGCCTATAATGATTTTGTGTATTTTGATTTATATACAAATCAAAATACAAAGATAAGAATGCCCCATATTAAAAAACAAGTTTCCACCTATTCTTAGATTCTTCTATGCTATCATTACGAAAAAAAATCATTAAAATAACAAACTGGGAATATTGGCCATTCGATATTGTTTATATTCCAATATACTTTTATTGGGCGTGGCTTTCATTAAAGGCAAGATCATTTTTTTTCTTTTCCACAGCTAACCCTAACATTGAAAATAGTGGATTTTTAATGGAAAGTAAGAAGAAAATCTATGACCAAATGCAAGAAGGGACTTATCCAAAAACTGTATTAATTAATAATGTAGATTCATTAAAAAAAAGTATTCAGCTATTAGAAAACAAAGAATTACTATTCCCATTAATTGCAAAACCAGATATAGGAATGAGAGGTTTACAAGTTAAAAAAATAAATAACCTCGAAGATTTAACAGAATATCATCATCATTCTAAAGTTGCCTATTTGCTTCAAGAATATATTAACTATCCTAACGAAGTTGGTATTTTTTTTTATAAAATGCCAGGAGACTCAATGGGCAAAATTTCAGGTATTGTTGGTAAAGAATTTTTAAGTGTGATTGGTGATGGAAAATCAACTATTCAAGAATTAATCTCACAAAATGACCGATATTTTCTGCAATTAGAGCAACTAAAAAATAATTACGGAAAGTCTCTAAATAAAATTTTACCAAAAAACGAATTACTTACATTGGTTCCATATGGTAACCATGCTAGGGGTGCAAAATTTATCAATTTAACCCATTTAGCAGATGAACAAATGAACCATACAATGAATACGATATGTAATGAAATTCCACACTTTTATTATGGCAGAATGGATATTAAATATAACAATTGGAAAGAACTAAAAGCAGGTAAAAATTTTTCAATAATAGAACTAAATGGTGCTGGCAGTGACCCTACCCATATATATGATCCAAAGAATTCCATATTTTTTGCATGGAAAGAAATAATTAAACATTTAGATATTTTGTTTGCTATCAGTAAAATAAATAAACAAAAAATGCACTTAAATTACATGTCTACTAAAGAAGGTCTGTTGATGTTAAAAGCAAATAAGGAACATGTTAAATTAATTAGTCCTCAACCATAATTATCTTATAACTTGAAATTTACCCGACTCAATAATTCTTCCAGTTTTATCTCTTAATTGAAAAATATACAATCCTCTATAATAATTATCATCAAAATAAATAGTCATCTTAACATTGTTCACTAAAGCATAAGTCATTTTTCTACCTATAAAATTATATATTTCTAAGGTGTAAGATTTATCTACAGATTTATCAAATTCAAATTGAATGAATTGGGTAGCAGGATTGGGATAAAAACGTATTATTTTAGACTGCACTGCATAAATGGTATACCCATCATTCATTAAAGATTGATCTTTGGTATAACTACCAAAAACAATTGTGGAAATGATTAATAAAAGGGTATAAAAAGGTTTCATACATAGTTTGATAAATGAAATTAATATAATTAGCCATTTCTACCAAAATTACATAAGGCGCTATTGCCCAAAAGTATGGGAAACAGCGCCTTATTAATTAGTATTCTTCTAT
>JAVHPL010000007.1:0-26677 GCA_036170555.1 Sediminibacterium sp.
TTTTTCTATTTTTTTGGACGGCGAAGGTACGGAAATATACCTAAAAAACAGCTTTTACTGCTGTTTATCCCTTCCTCTTAATTGAGAATGTATGAAAAGACTGGTAATACTCTTATTTTCATAGGCATTCCGAATGGCAATGGCAAATAAATCGGCCACTGTAATTGCTTTTACTTTCTTCGATTCTTTAAATAAGGGTATGGTATCGCACACAATTAACTCCTCTAATACGCTGTTCTCAATAATTTCATAGGCATTACCGCTTAATACAGGATGGGTAATCAAAGCTCTAACGCTTCTGGCCCCTTTTTCCTTCAGTAAGCCTGCTGCCTTAGCTAAGGTTCCACCTGTGTCGCATATATCATCAATCAACACAATGTCTTTACCTGTTACGTCTCCTATTACCACCATACTGGCAATTTCATTAGCTCGCTTGCGGTGTTTATCGCAAATGACCATTTCAGCGTTAAAATAGCTAGCTATTTCACGTACACGGTTGGTACTACCAACATCCGGTGCGGCAAATGCTAGATTTTCTAGTTTTAACTGTTCTATATAAGGAATAAATATGGCCGAACTGTCTAAATGGTCTACAGGTACATCAAAGAAACCTTGAATTTGTGCTGCGTGCAAGTCCATGGTGATGATTCTATCTGCACCTGCTGCTTCTAACAAGGTAGCTATTAATTTAGCACCTATTGCTACACGGGGCTTGTCTTTTCTATCCTGCCTGGCAAATCCATAATAGGGTATTACCGCAATAATTTTATAGGCACTGGCTCTTTTGGCAGCATCAATCATCAGCAGTAGCTCCATCAAATTATCGGTTGGGGCATACGTGCTTTGAACTAAAAAAACATAATCGCCTCGAATGCTTTCTAAAAAGATGGGCTGAAATTCCCCATCACTAAATTTTTGGATATTGATTTTTCCAATAGGGGCACCAAAACGTTGAGCAATTTTTTCTGCCAGCTTTTGAGATCCTGTACCGGAGAATATCTTAACTGAAGGATTCATAGAGAAAGTATGTGTGTTGCGCGAAGATATTAATCTAATTAAGAAAATGTATTTTGATTTTGCAATTGTTTATATTATGAGGAAATGTTCTATTAAAGATTGGTCTTCAGAAGACCAACCCCGCGAAAAGCTTTTACAGAAAGGAATTGGTGTACTTAGTAATGCCGAATTATTGGCCATTTTAATCAATGCTGGTACCCAAAAATTTTCTGCTGTAGATATTGCTCAACAATTATTATTGGCCAATAATAATGACTTACAAAAACTGGGTAATTTAAGCGCAAAAGAAATAGTGCAATTAAAAATTAGTGGACTGGGTATGGCCAAAGCCATTGCTATTGCGGCTTCCCTAGAATTAGGGATCAGAAGAAATGCCAGCACCATTACCAGAGGCAAAGTTGCCAGTAGTAAAGATGTAGCCTTGTATTTAAAAGAGTCTCTTCAGTATTTACAAAAGGAAGTATTTGCTGTATTATTCTTAAATAGGGCCAATAAGATTGTACATTTCGAAATCATTAGCGAAGGTGGAATCACAGGCACAGTAGCCGATCCACGCATCATTTTAAAAAAAGCCTTGGAGAATAATTCCACAGCCATTATTCTATGTCACAACCATCCTAGTGGCAACCTACAACCCAGTACTGCCGATGAATTACTCACCAAAAAGATTAAAACCGCCGCATCTTTTTTAGACATTTTAGTCACAGACCATATAATTGTAAGTCATGAAGGGTATTTCAGTTTTGCAGACGAAGGGATGCTTTAATACTTCCATAAAGGCTTCCCTTTCACAGGATTAGATGCTTAAAGGCTTACAGGCTTAAAAAAAATACAGAATGAGCATTAGAGAAATACCGTAAAATAATTTAATGAGAGAGGCGTAAACAATGAAATTTGTTTGAGCCCCGAGCATTCGGGGCGAGTTATTTCATTGTAGCCGAACGAATTTAAATTATAGGTATTTCTCGTAGCGAATGAAGTTAATTAAGCCTGCGCAGTAGGGCCTCCAAAGTGCATCGGAATTTCTACTTGCTCTAAATCTTGAATGGGGCCATTTGCAGCTTCAAAACGTTCAATATTTTCTTCAATTGCCTTCATGAATCTTTTGGCATGCATGGGCGTAAAAATAATTCTCGATTTTACTTTGCTCTTAGGAGTTCCTGGCATCACATTTACAAAGTCTATCACAAACTCGGCATTACTATGCGTAATAATGGCCAAATTAGCATAACTACCTTCTGCAACTTCTTCACTTATTTCAATATTTAACTGATTCGTAGGCTGTTGTTCCATATTACTTTTTTGTACGTAAACAAAAGTATCTAAAAAACTTGAGCACTTGAAACTTTAGCATTGGCAAAAAAAATGGGCCAGCAAAATTGCTGGCCCAAAATATGATTTAATAGAATGATTCTATTAGTCTACATCCCAGAAGAGTCTGGTTTTTAAAGGATCAATTACACCTTGAGCATCCACATTAGCACTATTAGAACCTTTTTCTGTTCCTGGATAAAACAGGCGCAATGGACGATCTGTTCCAATTACATTTACAGATTGTGGTGTTACAGGAAAATTGCTTTTACGATATTCCGACCATGCTTCAAGTCCATTAAAATAAGCCAATGCCAACCATTTTTGTTGAGCAATGGCATTTAATTTATTAGTAGAAGCAGTATAATCAGAATTATCTATTCCACTTGTAAGTAAATTAGATGCCATCGCAGTATTGGCACCTAAGGCACGAAAAGATTGTGTAACACCTTCTTCATAATAAGCTTGCGCTGTTCCTGAAAGATTAACACCAGAACCATATCGTTGCTTAGCTTCCGCTAAATTTAACTGAACTTCAGCCGCAGTCATTAGTACAAATGGATTACCAAATTTACCTTTGATTAATAGAGCTGGGCCTATAGCACAGGTAACTGCAGGAAGAAATCCTGAACTAGATCCAAGTGGCACTCCCAAATAGTTAGCGGCAATTTCTGGCTTAGCACTAACACCAGGATTCGCACCATTTTCATTACCCGGAGCATAGGCCATGCGTTTTAATCGGAAAGTATCATTTGCTGCCATTAATTGACCAATGGCATAGGTTGTTAATCTTGGGAAATTATTAGTAGCTCTTCTTGCACCGTTTGCATCATAACCCCATGTATCGTAAATGGGATTGGTTTGCCCAGCAGCAGCAACATATCCTGGATTCACCCCTACTTCTGCACCTGTAATAAACCCAGATCCTTCGGTAACAATTTTATTTATTTCTCCCGTAATATAAGCATCACGTCCGGCAACACGAGCCTGACGCATTAAAATACGCAGTTTGAGAGAGTTAGCAAATTGAATCCACTTGGTAGTATTGCCTTTAAAAATAATATCCGATGATGCATAAGCACTAGCAAATGCATTGGCTTTTAAGTCTACAATGGCATCTGATAATAAAGTAATCAGTCCTTCATACACTGTTTTTTGATCATCAAATTTTGGAGCCAATGAACCCACTCCTTTTAAAGCATCGGAATAAGGAATATTACCATATAAGTCTACTAATTTTTGAAAATTATATGCCTTCATAACTTTAGCTGGTCCTTTCAAATAACTTTGACCAAAAGCACTGGCATTATCAATTACAAATTGATAATCTTGTAAATTATCATACGTATTATCCCAATAATTAAAATCTCCATTGGTAAATTCATATTTAAATAAAGTGGTACTAAGAATATAACCATTGGATTGTGTCCAGTGACCAGACCAATACATACCTAATTCATTGGGGCTAAGCATAGTGCTAGCCGTGGTATTCATTGCATTTGAGATAATAAATGCAGGGGTTGCAGTTGGCAATGCGTTAGGGTTTGTATTCACATCCAAAAAGGATTTTGTACATCCCGAACTTATCAGTAACACCAACGTGCTGATATATAAATATTTTAGTTTCATACTAATTATTTTAAATAAAGTGATTGATTAAAAAACAAAATTTACATTGAAACCATAAGATCTAACAGGAGGTGTTTGAAGGGTATTATTAATACCAATACCATTACCTGATGTATAGCTATACTCTGGATCTGTGTAAAAATTAGATTTGTCTACAATCGTGAAAAGGTTTCTTCCATATACAGAAACACTTGCCGCTGAGAAAATTTTGGTTTTCTTAATTAAATTAACAGGCAACGCATAAGAAAGATTTAAATCTCTTAATTTAATAAACCATCCTGGGGTAACAAAATTTTCGGCAATTAAACGGTAGTTACTTACCCATAAAGCATATTCTGGTTCACGTACTTTAACCGTTGTATTGGATATTTCTTTTCCGCTAGCATCTAAATAATAAGAATTAGGGAAAATTTGTTCTCCTCTATTTGAAGTCCATCCACCAGAACCGGTAAATGTCATCTGACGACCTAAATCGGAATAAACAACATTACCACCGCGATATTCAAAGTTAAATGACAAACGGACATCTCCATAAGTAAAGGCCGAACCTAAACCTAACATATGTCTAGGTATGGTTCCTCCACGATTTTGAAGTGCTGTATTTTGAACAGGATAACCTGTAGTAGCACTTACCCTCCTTTCCCCGTTGGCTGAATAATAATATCCAGTGGTTTTTAAAATAGGGAAACGCTCATTCAATACCACATTTGAACTGGCATAAGAATAACCACCGTAAGCAAACTCTTTAATTCCAGGATATAAACTCACCACTTTGTTATCGTTATAAGAGTATTTCACACTCGCATCCCATTTGATTTTGCGGTCGCGTAAAATTTGAACTTTTAAATCTGCTTCGTATCCAAAGTTTTTCACTTCACCCACATTAATTAACAAATTACTAAAACCAGTGGAGTTAGGTACTCTAACGGTTAATACTTGACCAACTGAATTTTGATTATAATAAGAAAGGTCTAAGTTAATTCGATTGTTTAATAAACTAAACTCACCTCCAACCTCGGAAGATGTTACAAATTCTGGCTTCAAATTAGCATCTGGTAATACATTTCCTACCGATAAACCTACCGTATTACCATAAGGGAAATTAGCCCCATTTGGATAATTCAAATCCAGTCCATACAAAGGAATATTATCATTACCGTTTTTATTATAGGATGCACGCAATTTAGCATAGTTCAATAACCTGCCTTTTAAGGTTGGAACTGCATCTGTTAAAATAAAAGAAAGAGCTGCTCCATAATATAAATATGAATATTGATTGGTAGATCTGGTTGGTTTATAGAATCTTGAAGTTGCGTCGTATCGAGCTGTTAGGTTCAAGCTTAGATAATCCATTTTTTTAAAATTGGTAGTAAGGTCTCCATAGTAACCAAACTTGCGCTCTGTTGTATTGGCTTCACTTCCAAATAAATTACCTTGTCTGTTGTCTATATTATATACACCAGGAACCACAATGGAGCTAGATCCAATGCTGATAACTTTAGTCGTTCTCTGGTAAATACTATATCCAAAAGTTAATTTATTTTCAAAACCAGCTAGGTCTTTTTGAATGCGTAGTTGAAATTCATTATTCACCACATTCTCGGTAGAAGAATAATCAGTTACACCACCTACTACATCGGAAATTGCTCTGTAAATACCAGGATAATCATCGTAGTGATCATAAGGTGCAGGTATATACGCATCGTTTTTTGCCCAATCGGAATATTGGAATTTTTCAGTAGTATTTTTACCTGTTCTTGAATTATTCATTACGCCCAATCTATTAAAGATTTGTAACCATGGTAATGCTCGGTACGTAATTTCAAAATTACCTTGAAGATTGGCATCCTTATATTTGGCCCTTCTAATATCCTTGTTGAAATAAGGGTTATTGTAATAATCATTATAATAACCGTTTGGATTGGCAAATTTGTTGGTCCGCCAATCGCGCATGGTGGTTAAATCTACCCATGATGCGGTATTGATGATATCATTGTAAAAATCTGAAGTGGTTCTATCATACGCAATTTGAGTAAAACTAGCATTATAGCTGGTTAAGAGTTTACCATATTCTTTAGATGCTTTTACACGAACACCAGTTCTATCACTTAAATCACCAGGAACAATCCCATTGATTTTTTGATTTTCAACAGACATAAAAAAGGAAGATGTTTCATCTCCTCCCTGAAAACTTACTTGATTGTTGGTAGAAACCCCAACATCAAAACTTTTTCTTCTGATATTATCAACATTTGAATAAGGAATTAGTAATTTACTGCCGTCTTCTAACACCCTACCAGCAATACGCAATGAACCATCATAAGCATCCCCATATTGTTGGTTTTCATAAGGGCGCCAGTTTTCTTTCATCCTATTTAAATAATTGGGATCGTACGCTGCAGATCCAAAAGTTTCTGGATAGTATTGAGAACCAGAACCATATTTTGTTTGAAACTGTGGTAAGAAACTAATTTGTTCAAAGTTGGTTGCATTGGAATAAGATACTTTTAATTTACCTTTTGTACCTTGTTTGGTGGTGATTACCAACGCACCATTAATTCCTGCAGAACCATATAAAGTAGCAGCTTGACCTCCTTTTAATATCGCAACATTTTCTACATCATTTGGATTTAACAGAGCCAATATAGTAGAAGTAGTTTGCATTCCATCTATCACTACCAATGCTTCGTTATTACCTGTAAGCGAACGATATCCACGTAAAATTACTTTTACAGATGGGTCTACACTATTATTTACAGTATATATTGCCAAACCAGAAACTTTACCAGAAAGAGCTTGTGTAAGTTGTGGAGAACGACCCACATTGATTTCATCGTTAGACACTTTTGCATAGGAATACCCAATTTCTTTACTTTTCTTTTTAATACCCTGGGCAGTTACCACCACATTTTCCAATTCATTGATATTTTTAGATAATGTGATATTAAAAACCGAGGATTTTCCCAGTTTTTGTTCAACATCATTAAAACCAACTGCAGAGAAAACCAATACGGCATTGTCGGATGCATTAATTTTAAAAGCCCCGTTGGCATCTGCAATTGCAGTAGTACTACTGCCTTTTACTTTAATCGAGACGGAGGGAATTGGAGCTCCATTTTCGTCTTTAATAATACCCGTAACAGGTCTTACCTGCGCCATGACAGCCATAGAAAAACACAGCAATGCCACTACGAGTGTTGAACCAATTTTCTTCATGTTAGTTAGTTTTAGGAATAAAATATGAAAACTAAGTTAAGAAAAAATGATCAAATGTTAAAGAAATTAACATAAAAATGGATTCTTAAAACATATAAATATTTTATATACAACAAAATAAATTAAAAAAACAGCCCAAATCTGATATTTTTGTTCCTATGTTAATCTTAGATGGTAAAATAGCCGCTGCTTCTGTAAAAGCTGACTTATTAAAAACAACCCAGCATTTAATAGAGATGGGCAAACCTGCCCCTCATCTGGCTGCTATTTTAATTGGTCATAATGGAGCCAGCGAAACTTATGTAGCTAGTAAAGTAAAAAATTGCCAAGAAACAGGTTTTAAATCTACCCTTATCCGGTTTGAGGAAACTGTTAGTGAAGCAGAATTGCTCCTTACCATAGATTCCCTTAATAGGGATAAGGGTTTGGATGGTTTAATTGTACAACTTCCTCTTCCTAAACATATTAGTGAACAAAAAGTAATTGAAGCAATTGACCCCGCCAAAGATGTGGATGGTTTTCATCCTTCTAATATTGGTAAATTGGTGCAAGGTCTTCCTACATTTATTCCAGCTACACCTTTTGGTATTCTATTGATGTTAGCACATTTTAATATTCCTACAAAAGGTAAACATGCAGTAGTGATTGGCCGAAGCAATATTGTGGGTAGACCCATGAGTATTTTACTTAGTAGCAATATTCCCCAAGGCAATTGTACGGTTACTTTATGTCATTCGCATACACCTAACTTACCCGAAATTTGTTTACAAGCTGATATTATTGTAGCGGCTTTGGGCAAACCCAATTTTGTGCAAGCCAATATGGTAAAAGAAGGTGCAGTAATTATTGATGTAGGAATTACCCGTGTTGAAGATCCATCTGCAAAAAAAGGGTTTCGAATTAAAGGGGATGTTGATTTCGAAGCTGTTGCCCATAAATGTAGTGCAATTACTCCTGTTCCTGGCGGTGTAGGTTTAATGACCATTGCTGGTTTATTGAAAAATACCATGCAAGCTTACCTGCATAATCGTGCATAATTAGTCTCTATTTTCTTTACATTATTTTTGCCATCATGCAAACCAATAATACTATTCAAACTTTGCCTGTAATGGAATCTTTCTACACTTTACAGGGTGAAGGGGCGCACCAAGGCCGTGCCGCTTATTTTATTAGGCTAGGAGGTTGTGATGTGGGTTGTTTTTGGTGTGATGTGAAAGATAGTTGGGATGCAAGCAAACATCCGCAGATTTCTATAACAGAATTAGTTAATGGGGCCTTAGATTATCCTGGAAGATTGGCGGTGATTACAGGCGGGGAACCTTTATTATATGATTTAACAGCACTAACTGCTCAACTGCAATTAAAAGGTTTTGAAACCAATATAGAAACTTCTGGTTCTTCTCCATTATCTGGTAGCTGGAATTGGATTTGTCTTTCTCCAAAAAAATTCAAAGCACCTTTACCCGAAGTAGTTAAAAAGGCGAATGAATTGAAAGTGGTTATTTACAATCAGCACGATTTTAAATGGGCTGAAACCTATGCTAAACAAGTAAATACCAACTGTGCACTTTTTTTACAACCCGAATGGGACAAAGCTGCCGAAATAACTCCCTCCATTATTGAATATATCCAAGCCCATCCTAAATGGCGCATGTGTTTGCAAGTGCATAAATATTTGCAAATTCCATAGACCTTCACTTTGTCATATTTTAGTAATTTTTTCTCATTATATTAGTGTTCTACATTAGTATGACAATTGGCGATTCATATTAAAGCAATTTCGCATTGTAATAATGTATTATGGTGCTGAGGTTATATTTCCTTTTATTCACAATTTTTTGTTTTGTAAATGCAAAAGCTCAACATGCCGATACCTTAACTGGAACAGGAAATGAAATTGTTGTAACCGCAACTAGAACTGAAAGAAAATTAAGCAATGTTGCTGTACCTGTTGCCATTATTAATCAAAAAAGAATTCAACAAAACGGGTCACTTCGATTAAACGATATCTTACAAGAACAACCTGGTATTTATTTAACCAATGGCTTTGGAACGGGAGTTCAAATGCAAGGATTAAATCCAGATTATACCCTCATTTTAATTGATGGTGAACCCATGGTGGGTAGAACTGCTGGCGTACTGGATTTAAATAGAATTACAGTTGGAAATATTAAACAAATTGAAATTGTAAAAGGACCATCTTCCAGTTTATATGGCAGTGAGGCATTGGCTGGAGTAATTAATATTATTACAGACAAACCAAAAACAAATAAACTAGATGTTTCTGCACGTTATGGCAGTTACCATACGGCAGATTTTAATTTAACAGGAAGTTTTAGAAAAAATAAACTAGCCTACCAAGGCTTTGGAAATATCTATCGTACCGATGGTTATAGTATTCGCCCTAATAGTGTTGAACGGAATATTGCACCCATACAACGCTATACCATGCAACATCATTTTAATTGGTATTTTTCTACTAAAACGAATCTCTCTTTAAACTTTCGTTGGAATGATGAGCATATAAAAAATATTATTTCTGTTACAAATAATGGAAATATAACTACTTCTGAAGGTGCAGAAAACAATAAAGATTTAAATGCCACCATTCAATTAGCACATCGTTTTAATAACCGTGTAAAAAATACCAGTCGCCTATATGGAACGCGGTACGAATCTTTGCAAGAATTAGCTACAACTAGTGGGTCTCCTTATACCGATTATTTTAAACAACAATTTGCAAGAATTGAAAACCAAACCGATTTTGTAATTAATGATCAATTCGAATTAAATACGGGTATTGGATATACTATTGAAACTGCCAACAGCACTCGCTACGATAATAGCAACAATACCAAAACCAATCATATAGGATTTGCATTTGTACAATCAGAATGGAAACCATTTTCGGCACTTACCCTCATTGGTGGCGCCCGATTCGATAACAATGAATTGTATGCTGCTGCTTTTAGTCCTAAACTAGCATTACAATATAAAATTAACAACCAATTTAGTTTAAAAGGGAGTATTGGCCGTGGTTTTAAAGCCCCAGATTTTAGACAACTCTATTTAAATTTTACCAATGCAGCGGCTGGTGGATATAGTGTTTTTGGAACAGTTGAAGCACAAAAAATTATTACAGAATTAAATCGGCTGGGGCAAATTGCTAGCTTAGAAGCTGATTTTTATAACCTTGATCTTTTAAAACCTGAATTTTCTACTGGAATTAATTTAGGGGGCAGTTTTGTTTTCTCTAAAAAATTAACCGTTGGCTTTAATGCATTTAGAAATAATATAGAAAACTTAATAGATAGTAGATTGGTTGCTTATAGAACTGGAGGCATTCAAATTTTTAGCTACTTAAATGTAAAGAACGCTTACACCGAAGGCATAGAAACGGATTTCAATTATACAATTTCAAGTCACGTTAGTTTATCGGGTGGATATCAATTACTAATTACAGGAGACAAAGATGAAATTAATCGTATTAATGATGGCAAGGTTTTCACTAGAGATGCCAATGGATTTAGCCGCCTTATGCAACGCAATGAATATGTAGGCTTACCCAACAGAAGTAAGCATATGGGTAATTTGCGTATTCAATATGAAAACAACAATAGTTTATTTGCTAACCTACGTTTTAACTATCGAAGTAAATGGGCGGTAACCGACATTGATGGCAATGGCCTCTTTAATACCAATGATAGTTATGCACCCGGTTTTGTACAAGTAAATACGTCTATTGGTAAAACATTTATTAACCAGTTAAAAGTTCAATTAGGCTGCGATAATCTTTTTGATTATACCGACATAAATAATTTACCCAATTTTCCTGGCAGAAGATTTTACACCAGCATTGCTTATAATTTTTTACATAAAAAAACAAAATAGGATCATGAAAAGAGTTATCTACTTTATTGCATTTTCAATTGTACTTGCATCATGCAGCAAAAACACTACCACCACACCGGTTACCCCAGTAAGTTCTGTTACCGTTAATAATTTGGCTGCAGATACCATCATCGGATTAAACAGCCAAGGTATTCCTTATGGCGCTGGTAAATACACTTTTTATAGTTTAGAAACCAATCAAGTAATTGCTTCTTCGGATAGTGCTACCAATAAATGGGATTTAGGATTTCGTGGTACTTCTATCATTACCAATAGTGGTAATAGTGGCCCAGCAGCAGGCGGCGCTTTTGTATATATCGGTTTATACAATAACCTTACCACCATTCCTGCCGACTCTACATTTAAAACAGACAATGCACCTAGTGCCTATGCCATTACACCTGGTAGTAACAAAGGTTGGTATGTGTATGACGGTATGAATAATTTAATTACACCTATCCCAGGAAGAGTATTGGTAATTAGAACTGCTTCTGGCAAATATGCTAAAGTAGAAATCTTAAACTATTACAAAGGTGGAGTTACTCCTGCAGCAACTGCTTCAGATGCGATCAAATTAACTGAACAACGTTATTATACTTTCCGTTTTACTTATCAACCAAGCGGAACAAAAACTTTCTAATTTTTTTTCATTTTTTGCTAGTATCCCCCACAGGTTGGTTACCTGTGGGGTTCTTTTTTAACAATATCCTGTAAAGAAATTTACCGATATTGTTTTACAATTACCTATTTGAATCATCATGCGTATATTGTTTTATCATTTAGATATTGTTTAATTATGATGAGAATAAGCTTGCTTTTATTAGTTTGTTTATTTGGCTTATTGCAAAGCCAGGCTCAACAATATGATCCAGAAAAAGTGAACCCCAACATATTGGGCATTTACGAAAAAGCTATTGCTTTATTAAGAGATGATCAAATAAAGGAAGCCGTTCCCCTTTTGCTTACTTGCATAAAAGAAGACAGCAATTTTATTGATGGCTATTTATCTTTGGCCGGTGCGTTTGGCCAATTAAAGCAATACAAACGTTCTATCTTGTTTTATGAACAGGCTAAAAAGAAAGATTCACTGTATTGCAGGGTTTACCAATTACCCTATTCTATTAATTTAGCTGGTAACGGACAATTTAATGAAGCACTTGCTGCGGTAAATACTTTTTTACAATTACCTAAATTAAATGATCGTAGCATTCAAAGCGCTACCTACCGAAAAAAAACATATCAATTTGCTATTAATTATGCAAAAGAACATGATACCAATAACTATGAATTTACGCCAATCAACTTAGGTGATAGCGTTAATAGTGCGGCTTCTGAATATTATCCGTCGGTAACTGTTACAGATAGCTTATTAGTATTTACTAGAAGAGGCAATCAAATTAGAGAAGATTTTTACCAAAGTAATATCAATAAATCTAGTTTTAGTAAAGCCAGTATCATTCATGGAGACATTAATATTGAATCCCAGAAAGGCGCCATCACCGTTTCTCAAGATGGTGAATGGATGTTATTTACGGGTAGATTTTCTCAAGGAGGTTATGGTAATTTTGATTTGTATATTTCTTATTATACTCCTCAAGGCTGGAGCGAACCACAAAATTTAGGTGCTGCCATCAACACCGAATTTTGGGAGAGTTCTCCTGCTCTTAGCCCCGATAAACGGGTACTTTATTTTAGTAGCAATAGGCCTGGTGGTTATGGTGGGTCAGACTTATACGTTAGCTATAGGCAACCCAATGGGAAATGGTCAGCAGCACAAAATATGGGGCCGAAAATAAATTCTGCTGGTGATGATCAGGCACCGTTTATTCATGCAGATAATCAAACCTTGTATTATACTTCGGATGGGTTAAATGGGTATGGCGGCTCAGATTTATTTTTAATTCGTAAGAATAGTAAAGGGGAATGGGGCTTACCCCAGAATTTAGGGTATCCAATTAATACCATTGAAAATGAAGGTAGCTTGGCCGTTTCAGCCGACGGGTTAACCGCTTATTATGCCAGTGATAGAAGTGATACCAGAGGTGAATTGGATTTATATAAATTTGACATGCGTAAGGATATTCGTCCTAATAGAACTTTATATGTAAGGGGAATCATCACCGATAAAAAAACAAATAAAAGATTGCCTTCTACTGTTGAACTCATCAATAATATTACAAGGGAAACTTTAATGAAAATTCAAACAGATGAAACGGGTGAATATTTTATCACATTACCCATTGGTACAGACTATACTTTTTCGGTGAATAGAAAAGGGTATTTATTTTTTAATGAGCTATACCCACTTAGTAATAAATTAGCAGATAGTGTATATAGAAAAGATATTGCACTTCAACCCATTGAATTAAATGCTTCCCTTACTTTTAAAAATATTCAATTTAGTAGCAATGAATATGCACTGCCCGCTGATGCAACTATTGAGCTAGAAAAACTATGGCAAGTATTAATGGATAACCCAACATTACACATTGTAATTAATGGGCATACCGATAATGTTGGCAATAAAACAAACAATCTTTTGCTTTCTACCAATCGAGCCAAAGCCATTGTAGATTGGTTAAATAATAAAGGTATTGACAAAAAAAGAATGCAATTTAAAGGGTATGGTGATGCACAACCCATCAGTAATAATTCAACCGAAACCGGGAGGGCACTCAATAGAAGAACCACCGTTACAATCACTGGAATTTAACGTAGATACACTTAATAGGTTCTGCTGGAATAATGGGAGCTTGCCCAAAAAAATGCATGCAATCAGAATTATATTATCAAATTGCACTTACCCTAATTCCTGATATTGGCCCTATCACTAGAAAAAAATTAATTAAGCATTTTGAAAAAGCTTCGGCTGTTTTTTATGCCAAGCGAAAAGAAATTGCTTTTGTAGAAAATATAGGTGACAGAATTGCCCAACAAATAAAAAGTTGGAACAACTTTTCATTGGTAGAAAAAGAGTTGAAATTTATTGAGCAGCATCAAATTCAAGCGTTATTTATTACCAGTACCCAATACCCACAACGTTTACTCAATTGCCCCGACCATCCTACTTTACTTTATTTTAAAGGGAACGCTCATTTAAATGCAGAAAAAATTATTAGCATTATTGGTACTAGAAGCAATTCTACTTATGGTAAAATGGTTACAGAACAACTTATTCAATCTATTCCTCCTGATGTGTTAGTAATTAGTGGCCTCGCATTTGGTATTGATACTATTGCCCATAAAGCTGCACTAAACAATGAATTAAGTACAGTTGGGGTATTGGCCCATGGGCTTGATGATTTATATCCAGCACAAAATAAATCGCTTGCAAAAGATATGCTAAACAAGGGAGGATTGTTAACCGAATTTAATATTCAAACAAGGGCCGATCGTTATAATTTTCCCAGAAGAAATAGAATTGTGGCTGGCATGAGCGATGCTACTATAGTTATTGAAACCGCAGTTAAAGGTGGAAGTATGATCACCGCCGATTTAGCCTTTCATTATAACAGAGAATTGTTTGCCGTTCCGGGTAGAATTAATGATGAACGCAGTAAGGGCTGTTTGCAATTAATTCAACAGAATAAAGCAATAGTATATACCAATGTAATGGCATTTTTAGAAACAATGGGATGGGAACCTAAAAAAAAATTGCCTATTCAGCAATTGTCTTTTTTTGCAACTTTAAGTGAAGAAGAACAATTGATTGTGCAAATATTAAAAGAAAAAGATTTGTTCACCATTGATGAACTGTATGGTAGATCTGGATTAAATAGCAGCAGGATGGCTACTGCTTTATTGAATTTAGAAATTCAACAGATCATTCATATTATTCCTGGAAAGATGGTAGCACTTTCTTAGCAGCTTTATTCCATTTAATTAATAAAGCAAATGCTAATATTGCCAAAATTGCAGGAGCTAAAAAAGCATACTTAAAATTTTCAGCTTGATTATGGTAAATCCAAGATGAAAATAACGCACCTGCACCAATACCTATTTCTAAAGCAATATACATAGAGGCAATGGCTTTGCCTCTGTTTTGAGAAGCACAAAGGTCTACTGTCCAAGCACTCAATGCTGGGCTATTGATACCCCAGCTTAATCCATATATAACCGAGCCTACCATCATCATCATAACACTATTTGCATAAGCGAGTATCACTAATGCATTAGCTAATACAAATGAAGAAACTAATAATACGGGAACTCGGCCAAACCTATCGGAAACTTTTGCAGCCACCACTCGTATCAACAAGGAGGCCACTGTAAAAAAAGCAAAAAATAAACCTTTATTATGCAATCCCAGGTGCTCGCTTAAATCTGGCGCAATGGTAAGAATGGTTCCAATAGAAAAGCAAAGTAATAAAGTAATGATGGCTGGGCGTAAAGCCGTTTTTTCAAATATTTCTGTTCGGTTGATTTTTAATAATTTTAATGAAAATGGTTGCGGATTGGGCAAGGTTTCTTTTATATTATATAGTATAGCTACAGAACCCAATGCAACCAATGCTGAAACATAAAACATGGTGTTATAGCTAAAAAAGTCTACTAAATAACTACCCAACATGGGGCCGGCTGATGCACCCAAGGTATATCCAATAGAAAGGGCACCAAGGGCTTCTCCTCTTCTAGATTCATGCACTACATCTGCACCATATGCCGATGTAGCAGTGGGTTTAAATCCGGTAGAAAATCCATGCACAAATCGCAGCAACAAAAAACCTAAAACAGTAGTTAAAAAGGGATACAGCATACTGCATATTACACATACCAATGCTCCAAAAATCATCACAGGAACCCTGCCCACTGTATCGGTTAATTTTCCACTAAACGGCCGTGAAATACCTGCCATCAAGGTAAACAGGGCAATGATCAATCCCTTGTATTCTGCTCCTCCTATTAATGTTAAATAACCCGGCAACTCGGGGATCATCATATTAAAACTGGTTGCAAAAAGAAAATTACTCATACAGAGTAAGGCAAACTGAAAAGTAAAATAAGGTGTTTCCGCGGTTGGTTTAGAAAACGTCATCAGCTTGCTACTCATTTTTAAGAGGCGGCAAAGTTAACAGAAATTTTTTTTGCTAAATTTACGCTTGCTGCTATCTTTGCACATGGCAACTAATCTCAACCAATCCTCCAAAAACAATTCCGCTTCCCGTTTATACGGTGAAGGACTTACATTTGACGATGTTCTGCTCATGCCCGCTTTTAGCGAAGTGCTCCCTAGAGATGTGAATATCAGCTCACATCTTACCAAAGACATTATTTTACATGTGCCCATTTTATCGGCTGCAATGGATACTGTTACCGAAGCCAATTTAGCTATTGCCTTAGCTAGAGAAGGTGGTTTGGGTATTCTACATAAAAATATGTCTATAGAAAAGCAGGCAGAACAAGTAAGAAAAGTAAAAAGAAGTGAAAGTGGAATGATCATAGATCCCATCACTTTGTTAGTAGATGCAACCATTGGAGATGCCCTAAAATTAATGAAGGATAACCATATTGGAGGTATCCCCATTATTGATGGATCGGGTAAATTGGTGGGGATATTAACCAATAGAGACCTTCGTTTCGAAACCAATAAAAAACGTAAGGTTAAAGAGGTAATGACCAAAGAAAATTTAGTTACTGCTCCGGAAGGAACTGATCTTAAAAAAGCAGAAAAAATTTTACAAAATTATAAAATTGAAAAACTTCCTGTTGTAAACAAACAAGGAAAATTAATTGGTTTGATTACCTACCGGGATATTTTGCAAATACGCAATTATCCCAATGCAGTAAAAGATAATTTGGGTAGATTATTAACTGGTGCCGCATTAGGCATAACCAACGATTTAATGGATCGAGCTTATGCCTTGCAGCAAGTGGGGGTAGACATAGTTACTTTAGATAGTGCCCATGGACATAGCAAGGGCGTAATTGAAGCACTCAAAGCTTTAAGAAAGAATTTTAAAAAATTACAAATTATTGCAGGCAATGTAGCTACTGGTGCTGGAGCAAAAGCTTTAGCAGATGCAGGTGCTAATTGTATTAAAGTGGGTATTGGACCAGGTTCTATTTGTACTACCCGAATTGTTGCTGGTGCAGGTGTACCGCAGCTTACCGCGGTAATGGACGTAGCGAAAGCCTTGCAGCCTTTGGGCATTCCGTTAATTGCAGATGGAGGTATAAGGTATACAGGAGATATGGTAAAAGCATTGGCTGCTGGTGCCAATATGGTGATGATGGGTAGTGTATTTGCAGGAGTAGAAGAAAGCCCCGGAGATACCATGATTTATGAGGGAAGAAAATTTAAAGAATACCGCGGCATGGGCAGCTTGGGGGCAATGAGTAAAGGAAGTGGAGATCGGTATTTTCAAGATGTAGAATCGGATATTAAAAAATATGTTCCAGAAGGTATTGAAGGTAGAGTTGCATACAAAGGAAATTTAAGTGAAATCATTTATCAATATGTAGGTGGATTAAGATCGGGCATGGGTTATTGTGGTGCAAAAAATATTGCTTCTTTACAACAAGCAACATTTATTAAAATTACCAATGCTGGTATGAAAGAAAGTCATGCACACGATATTGATATTACCAAGGAAGCACCTAACTATAGTAGAAAATAAGGTTACACTGTTTAACAAAATAATATCATTGAAAAAATTGCAAGGATTGGGATTATCTGTTTTATGTGGCTTGCTTTTAGCAGCAGCATGGCCAGTAGCGCCCTTTACTTTGCTTATTTATATTGCATTTGTTCCCCTGTTGTTATTGGCCAATCTAACCAGGCGGCTTAGCACATTTTTTGGATTTGCCTTGTTGAGCATGCTCATCTGGAATGCCTGTACTACTTGGTGGATGTGGAACTCTACCAGTATAGGTGCTGTTGCTGCAATCATTGCCAATAGTTTATTCATGACTTTACCTTGGTTAGGCTATTTTACTATCAAGAAAAAATATACTGCTACTTTATCATTCACCATGCTTGTTTGCTTTTGGATGGGTTTTGAATATATCCATTTAAACTGGGAACTAAGCTGGCCATGGCTTACACTAGGAAATGTTTTTGCCAATATGCCTTCCCAAATTCAATGGTACGAATACACAGGTGTGGGTGGGGGTAGCCTCTTAATTTTAATGATGAACCTATTGGTGTATGAATTAATAGTAGCCATCAATGCTAAAAGAACTATTAAAATTATTTTATCAAAAGCACTGTTAGTATTATTGCTTCCTTTAATTATTTCTTTTATAAACTTGTTTATTTACTTGCAAAGTAACACTGAGAAAACAAGTGGCAATATGGTCATTGTTCAACCTAATATTGATCCTTATCAAAAATTTGAATTAACCAATGCTGCACAACAAATTAATCAACTCATTACCCTTTCGGAACAGGCTATAGATAGCAATACCAAAATGGTGATTTGGCCAGAAACAGCCATGAGTGTTGCTGATTGGCAAGATCATATAGCAGAGAATGTATATTATCAACCCGTTTTTGAATTTGCCAAAAAACATCCTGATATTACCTTGTTATCTGGTATAGAAACTTTTAAAAATTACGGAACTGTAAAAGAAACAGCCACTGCACATCATGCAGAAAACGGCACTTACTATGATGCTTTTAATGCTGCCATTGCTATTAAAAGTGGAACACTTTTTCAATTGTATAATAAAAGCAAATTGGTACCCGGTGTAGAATCTTTACCTTCTTTCTTACGTATTTTATCGCCCATATTTGAACAATTTGGGGGAAGCACGGGCGGATATGGAAAAGCAAGTGAATCGGCTGTATTTAAAGCAATGGGTACTAAATTTATAGTTGCTCCCATCATTTGTTATGAAAGTATTTACGGAGAATATGTAAGTAGCTATGTACAAAAAGGTGCCAATGTATTAACCATCATTACCAACGATGGTTGGTGGGGTAATACACCAGGACATAAACAGCATTTAGCCTATGCCAGATTAAGAGCTATTGAAACAAGGAGATGGGTTGCCCGCAGTGCTAACACAGGTATCTCTGCCGTAATAAATGAATATGGTGCCATTGTAGATCAAAAAGGATGGAATATGGCTGCCACCATTAAATATACTATTCCTATTAAAAATGAGTTTACATTTTACGTAAAATATGGTGATTACTTGTTTAAAATTGCCCTGTTTATTAGCTTATTATTTTTATTATACCATTTAATTATTTCCATAAAGAAAAGATTTACTTAATCTTTACCTAAGCATGAAAAAAAATATTTCCAAAAATAATGTGTTGCTGCAATATACCATTAGTGGCCAAGGATTTCCAGTAGTATTGATACATGGATTTGGAGAAGATAGTAGTGTTTGGAATAACCAACTTGCATTTTTACAAGAACACTGCACCATCATAATTCCTGATTTGCCTGGCACAGGCAATTCTTCCTATACCAATACCAATAAACCCATTAGCATGGAATCGTTAGCTGATGATATTCAGTTACTTTTATCCGAAGAAAAAATAAGTACTTGCATCATGATGGGACACAGTATGGGTGGATATATAACCCTTGCATTTGCAGCAGCCTATCCTACCTATTTAAAAGCTTTTGGCTTAATACATTCTACAGCTTATGCAGATAATGAGGAGAAAAAAAAGAGCCGATTAAAAAGCATTGATATTATTGAAGAATATGGTGGGTATGCTTTTTTAAAAAATGCCATCCCTCATTTATTTGGAGATGATTTTAAAAAAGAATTCCCAGAAATAGTAGCAGCGCAAATTGAAAAATCAACCTTATTTAGCAATAAAGCATTGCAACAATATACCCAAGCTATGATGAAGCGGTCCGATTGTACAGCTATTTTAAAAAATACCCATTTACCCGTATTAATGATTGGAGGTACTGAAGACATAGCGGCACCTTTAGAAGATGTAAAAGCCCAAAGCAAAATGAACCATCTTATAGAACTGGATGTTTTAGAAGGGGTTGGTCATATGGGTATGCTGGAAGCGCCTGATCAAGTAAATCGAATTCTTTTACATTTTATTCAACAGAAACAACAATAATGATACTATGAACAAGATTATTTTAATTACAGGTGCTAGTTCAGGTTTTGGAAAAGCTATTGCAGAAACTTTTGCTGCTGCTGGTTGGAACTGTATTATCACAGGCAGAAGGGAAGAACGTTTAAAGGCATTAGCTACAGAACTTACCCAACAATATGGGGTAAATATATTCACCAGTGTTTTTGATATTCAAGACAGAAATGCTGTATTTAATGCAATTGATGCCTTGCCCCAAAGCTGGAAACAAATTGATGTATTGGTAAACAATGCAGGCCTTGCATTGGGTAGAGATAGTTTTGAAAATGCCTCTTTAGATGATTGGGATACCATGATTAATACCAATGTGAAAGGACTGATGTATATGAGTAAAGCAGTTTTGCCTTTATTCATACAACAACAAAAAGGACATATCATTAATATTGGTTCAACAGCAGCAAAAGAAGTGTATAAAGAAGGCAATGGATATTGTGCTACGAAACATGCCGTAGATGCCATTAGTAAAGCAATGCGCATAGACCTATTACCCCATCATATTAAAGTTACCGCCATACACCCTGGTGCTGCAGAAACCGAATTTTCTATGGTTCGCTTTAAAGGTGACGAACAAAAAGCTGCTTCAATTTACGAGGGATATAAAGCATTAGAAGCTAAAGACATTGCCAATATAGCTTTTTATACTGCTTCATTACCTGCGCATGTATGCATTAATGATTTAACGGTTACTTGTTTATCGCAAGCCAATTCATTTTACACCTATAAATAACTTATTTATGTTGCTGCGTCATGTTGATTAGTGCATCTACATCATGTGCAATTATGATATTGATCATGATCACACTTTGTGTAACATAAGTAACATAATACCCTGCATACTTAAAATTAATTTTGTATAGTTAAACACAACTATATGAAACGAATTGTAATACTTGGAGCAGGCACAGCAGGTACCATGATGGCCAATCATCTGCGTCATGAATTAGAGGAAGAAGATTGGGAAATTCAAATTATAGATGAACGAGTGGAACACCATTATCAACCTGGTTATTTGTTTTTACCCTTTGATATTTATACCCCTGAAGATATTGTTAAAAGTATTCAAGAATTTATTCCTAAGGGAGTAACACTTTTAACTACCAAAATAGATAAAATTGATGCAGAAAAAAACATAGTGCTATTACAAGATGGCAATCAACTGCATTATCATCTATTAATTATAGCAACAGGTGCCAAAATTGCGCCTGAAGAAATTCCTGGAATGAAGGGAAGCGAATGGCAAAAATCTGTTTTTGATTTTTATACATTCGAAGGATCTCTTGCACTAAGAAATAAATTGAGAAATTGGGAAGGAGGTAAATTGGTAGTTCATATAACTGAAATGCCTATTAAATGTCCTGTTGCTCCTTTAGAATTTTCGTTCTTAGCTGACTCCTTTTTTAAACACAAAAAAATGAGAGAGCAAGTAGAAATTACGTATGTTACTCCCCTTAGTGGAGCTTTTACCAAACCCAAGGCCACCGATGCGTTAGAACACTTATTAACAGAAAAAAATATTCATATTGAAAGTGATTTTGCCATTGCGGAAGTGAATAATGAAACCAAGCAAATTATTGATTATGGTGGAAGAACCATTGATTTTGATTTACTGGTTACTGTGCCAACCAATAAGGGTGATGAATTGATGGAACGTTCGGGATTGGGAGATGATTTAAACTATGTTCCTACCAATAAAGCAACCCTTCAATCGGTGAAATATAAAAATATATTTGTGTTAGGTGATGCCAGCAATATTCCTGCAAGTAAAGCAGGATCTGTGGCTCATTTTGAAGCAGAAATTCTTACAGAAAATGTGCTTCGCTTTATCAATAACGAACCTTTAAAAGAGGAATTTGATGGTCATGCCAATTGCTTTATTGAAACTGGAAATGGAAAAGCATTGTTAATAGATTTCAACTATACCCATGAACCGGTGGAAGGTTCATTTCCTTTTCCTGGTATTGGCCCATTGCGATTACTTAAAGAAAGCAGGATGAATCATATGGGCAAACTAGCATTTAAATGGATTTATTGGAATGTATTACTCAAAGGCACACATATACCATTTGTTTCTGCAACCATGCAGGAAAGTGGTAAACAATTTAATTAATTAAAAAACAAATTGTATGGAAAAGTTAATTGCAGGCAAAACAATTGAAGTTAACGAAGAAGGTTATTTAACCCAATTTGCTCAATGGGATCAAGCCATTGGAGAAGAATTAGCCAAGGAAGCTAATATCAATTTAAGTGATCGCCATTGGGAAGTGATTCGTTATTTACAAAACGAGCACAAAAATGAAGTTGCCCTTAGTATTCGTAGAATTGGCAAAAGTGGCTTAGTGGATATTAAAGAGTTTTACGCATTGTTTCCAACTGCCCCTTTAAAAACAGCTACAAAAATTGCCGGTATTCCTAAACCAGCCAGTTGTATTTAACCTTTTAAAAATAATATGATGAACGAGTTTAATGGTGAAATAAAAAAAATGATGATCATTTTATCTAAAGCAACTTTAGAAAATGTATATGCAGCATTCGTATTGGCCAATGGAGCCAGAATGGAAGGAATTGAAGCCGAAATGTTCTTTACCTTTTTTGGATTAGAAGCCATCCATAAAAAAAAGTTGGAACATTTACATGTTGCAACTGTAGGTAACCCTGCTATGCACATGCCTACCTTGTTGGGTGGTCTTCCAGGTATGGAATCCATAGCTACTTCTATGATGAAAAAAGAAATGGAGAAAATTGATATGCCCGATATTCATGAATTTTTAGACATCCTATCAGCATCTGGTGTAAAATTATGGGCTTGCAAATTAGCCATGGAAATGTTTCATTATAAAAAAGAAGAAATGTATGAAAACCTAGATGGCGTAATAACCGTGGGAGATTTTTATAAACAAGGTAGTGGCTTAGGAACACATATGCTATTCATTTAAAAGAATATATATTATAATGTTAAGTGTAGAATTTCGAGTTCATGAATTAAGTGATATTATAAACTATTTTATCTACTTGCAATCATGAACTCTTTTATTGTAGCATTATATTCTTCTACCAATTCTTTTATTATTTCAGCCGCAGGCTTTATTTCATGAATTAAAGTAGCTACTTGCCCTATCTCTAATTCACCTTCTTCCATATCTCCTTCGAACATGCCTTTTTTTGCCCTGGCACGCCCTAGTATTTTTTGTAAGGTAGCTTCATCTGCACCGTTTATTTCGGCTGCAGCTATTTGTTTATAAAAAGCATTTTTTAATAACCTTACGGGCACCAACTTTTTCATACTCAATTGTGTATCGCCTTCTTGAGCTTGAACAATGGCATTTTTAAAATTAATATGGGAAGATGCTTCTGGTGTGCACACAAACCTACTCCCTATTTGCACCCCATCCGCACCCAATACCATGGCTGCCAGCATTTGTTTTCCGGTAGCAATTCCTCCAGCAGCAATTAAAGGTATTTTAATGGCTAACCTAACAGCAGGTATCAACACCATGGTAGTTGTTTCTTCTCTTCCATTATGCCCTCCTGCTTCAAAGCCTTCTGCAACCACTGCATCACAACCTGCTTCTTCGGCTTTTTTTGCAAATTTGCTACTGCTTACTACATGTACTATTTTAATGCCTGCTTGTTTTAAAATGGTTGTATAGGTTTTTGGATTGCCTGCACTAGTAAATACAATGGGTACTTTTTCTTCCAAAATAATTTGTATCAATTCCTCTATATTGGGATATAGCAAGGGTAGATTTACCCCAAAAGGTTTTGATGTAGCCTGTTTGCATTGTTGTATATGCTCCCTTAGTACAGCAGGATACATACTTCCAGCCCCAATAATTCCTAAGCCGCCAGCATTGCTTACAGCACTTGCCAATTTCCAACCACTAGCCCAAATCATTCCTGCCTGAATAATGGGATATTGTATATTAAATAAGGAACAGATTTTGCTACCTTGATTGGTTAAAATGGTATCCATACAATTTGTTCAATGATTGAACCTAAAGCTAAAAAAGATTTAACAGAATGTGCAGTAAGATTTAGTGAAGTATGTTGCGAATTAACCAAAATCAATTTCAGTATTGTCACCAATATTTAAACTGCGGCTAAGTCCTTTAACCGAAGCATCACTTCCTATTAAAGAATTATCTAACACAACTTCATCTAAGTTAGTGTAAGATCCAATAATACTGTCTCTAACAATAGAATGCTTAATGGTTGTATTAGCGCCAATTGCAACGTGTGGGCCAATGATGGCATTAGAAATATCACAACCTACTGAAATACTTACTGGTGGTATAATAATCGTATTTACATATCCATGATCGTGGCCATTGGTATTGCCGCCAAATTTTTTTAGTAAAGTAGCATTGCTCTCGAGTAATGATTCTTTTTTTCCACAATCAAACCAACTTTTTACTTTAAATGATTTAAACTGTGCACCTCGCTTAATCATACAATCTAAAGCATCGGTTAAATTATATTCTCCCTGTGTTTTAATATCTTGCATAAATAAATGATGCAAACACTCAAATAAAAAATGGGTTTCTTTAATTTTATATAACCCTACTAAGGCCATATTACTTTTGGGAATTGCAGGTTTCTCCACTACTTGTTCTATGAATCCATTTTCATCAATAGAAGCCACTCCAAAATTTCTTGGGTCATCCACTTTTTTTACACCCAGCATACTAAATGGACTATTCACTACTTCCTGTACATCATATTCGCAAATGGTATCTCCCAACACTACAAAAACCTCATCTGTTCCTACAATGTTTTTAGTGAGCTCAATGGCATGACCAGTTCCTTGTCGTTCATTTTGAAAAACAAAATGGGTTTCTAGTTCAGGATAGGTTTGCTTAACATAATCTTGAATTTTCTCACCCAAATAGCCTACAATAAAAATAAATTCCTTTATACCTGCCTCTTTCAACTGATCAACAATGAAACTCAAGATGGTTTTTCCTGCAATAGGAATTAAGGCCTTGGGTTGTGTATATGTGTGGGGCCTTAGTTTAGTACCAGCGCCCGCAACAGGAATAATTGCTTTCATTAGGGGGTTCTTTAGTTCCATATTAACTATCAAAATGGTCGTGTACTGCTCACACATTAGCTAAATGGAGTGTGAAATTAACAAATATGCCCAATTAAACAAATATTGTGGAAATCCTTGGTTAAAACTTATCTATTAAATGATGGTGTACTGTGCCCGAAGTTTTACCTTTGCAAAAAAATACGCATGCAGAGAGATACCTTGGTTTTTGAACTAATTCGCAAGGAATTGGAAAGACAACGTAATGGAATTGAGTTAATTGCTTCGGAAAACTTCACCAGCTTACAAGTAATGGAAGCAATGGGAAATGTAATGACCAATAAGTATGCTGAGGGCTATCCTGGCAGAAGATATTATGCTGGTTGTGAAATAGTAGACCAAACAGAGCAATTAGCCATTGACCGTTTAAAACAAATTTTTGGAGTAGAATATGCCAATGTACAACCCCATAGTGGTGCCCAAGCTAATGCAGCAGTATCACTGGCTGTGTTGAAACCTGGCGACCCTACCTTGGGCCTAGATTTAAGTATGGGTGGTCATTTAACCCATGGTAGTTCGGTAAATTATAGCGGCAAACTGTATCAACCTCATTTTTATGGTGTAGTGAAAGAAACTGGCTTAATTGATTATGACATGCTCGAATCTCAAGCTAGAGTAGTAAAACCTAAATTAATTTATTGCGGGGCTAGTGCATATAGCCGTGATTGGGATTATGCAAGAATTAGAAAAGTAGCAGATGAAGTGGGCGCTTTGGTCATGGCCGATATTGCTCATCCTGCCGGTTTAATTGCAAAAAAATTATTGAGTTCTCCTTTTGAACATTGCCATTTTGTAACTTCTACTACCCACAAAACTCTACGTGGACCAAGAGGTGGTATTATTATGATGAAGCATGATTTTGAAAATCCTTGGGGATTGAAAGATGTTAAGGGCAATATTAGAATGATGAGCAATTTATTGGATATGGCTGTATTCCCTGGCATTCAGGGGGGGCCATTGCAACACGTGATTGCTGCAAAAGCCATTGCATTTGGAGAAATTTTAACGGATGAGTTCTTGGTTTACCAACAACAAGTACAAAAAAATGCACAATCTATGGCTGCTGCTTTTGTACAAAAGGGATACAATATCATTAGCGGCGGAACAGATAATCATTTGATGTTGATAGACCTTCGCAATAAAAATATCAGTGGTAAAAAAGCAGAACAAGTGTTGGTACAAGCCGATATTACTGCGAACAAAAATATGGTTCCATTTGATGATAAAAGCGCATTTGTAACCTCGGGTATTCGTTTTGGTGTAGCGGCTATTACTACCAGAGGATTTAAAGAAGAACATATGCAATTTGTTGTAAACGTAATTGACAATGTATTAATGAACGCAGATGACGCTAGCTTAATTGCAACTGTTAAAAAGCAGGTAAACGAATTTATGGAGCAGTTTATACTGTATCCAGAAATGGGTTAACGAATTTTATAATCACCAATTTA
>JAVHPL010000008.1:0-6783 GCA_036170555.1 Sediminibacterium sp.
CTTCTTTTATTATGGGCAATAGAAAAGAAGAAAGAATGGGAGAAAAAATAGGCATATTTGTTTCAAAATTAATTGCTCCATTAATGATTGGGAGATTAAAAAATTACAAACCAGTTGAAGCATTTGAAATAGCTTATTGTATGCTATATTATGCAATTCAAAATCAAAGCGGGAAGCAGGTAATTTTAAACGGAAAAATCTTAGCAATAGCAAAAAGTATTCATAAAAAATAACTTCTTAAATTAAGAATTGCAAATAGCAATATTTTAATTTACATAATTAATCTTACTCCATTTAATTCTGAAATCCTGTAAGTAAGTCTATCACTTGGAGAACTAATAAACATAAAATTAGCAGGAATCTTCCATTTAATAGACAACTCATTTATAAGTTCAGGGCCAAAATGCCCTACAATTTGAACATACTTTAATTTAATATCTGGATAAGCCCTATCCAACGCATTAAAATCTCTTAAAAAGCTTTCATCAAGTACAGCATCATCTTTTAATACTGTTACAATTTTTAATTTAGTGGTAATTTCATTTGCTTGCACATATTGTATTGCTTTATTTAAACTAGAAATATCATCTCCTTTTGAGAAATAAATAAACTCTTGGAAAGACAACTTATTTATTTTTTTAGTTATAACTATTTCTAATTTTTTTGCTTGATTCTGAAAAGATTCAAAAGCACTTTGAATGATCACTAAAAAATACTGCAAAACAAATTTTCTATTGAGTAATATAGATATCAATATTATAGATGGTATAAAATATTGAAGGAATACAATTAAATAATCTGGATGTAGTGTAATATTACCATATATAGCCAATACGATTGCAGATATTGCTATTACAACTATATATGGCTTTGCATATTCAGGACGCGGCAATTTTGCTCTTTTTATTTTCAATAAGAAATTGCCATATCCAAAATAGGCCATTACTAATAAAAAAGAAATGGTATATACTCCAGCAAGTGGACCCAATTCTCCATTAGTAATTAATAACACAGAAATACATAAAACAAAAAAAACAATTAATATTCGAGGAGAACTACCACTGCTGTTTTCTTTTACTAATGCTTGAGGTAGTATTCGATCTAAAGCCATTCGTTTCATTAAACCAGATACACCAATAAATGAAGTTAAAACTGCACCACATAATACCAAAACAGCATCAATAGAAATAAGATTAGAAAGCCAATTTCCGCCTGCCTTATTCCCTAAAAAAGAAAGAAGTGATTCTTGATGTTCGCTAACTAAATTCAAAGGAATAACAGTAATAATTGCAAATGCCATCAAAGGGTTAATGATGGTAACTGCTAACCACATATTTCTTAGTGTTTTTCTAAATACTCCTTTATCTTGTTCTTCTACAAAATTAGCTGAACTTTCAAATCCAGATATACCAAGCATTGCAGTACTAAATCCTAAAAAAAGAGCAATAGGTATACTTCCCTTTATAGGTGTACTATAATTTACTTTTAATATATTGGTACTATTGCTTATTACAAACCATACTGCAAAAGCTATTAATAAAAACATAGAAAGAAGATGTACTATAAATATAAAAATAGCTACAGATGATGATTCTTTAATACCCAACATAATGAGCATCATAAATAAAAAAAGTAAGATAACCGTACTCCAAAAAATAGAAATCCCATTAACTAATTGATTTAAATAATGCATGGCTTCACTCGCAGAAATTACAGCTGTTGCCATATATGATAAAATTGTTAAACAAGCCGCTATGGAAGCACTACTTTTAGTAGTTGTATTTAAGAGTATATTATATGCTCCACCATTTAACGGCAGTGCGCCTACAGCTTCGCCATAAATTTTTCTAAATAGGAAAAGAACTGCCGATACAATTAGTAAAGAAATCCAAGCATATTGACCTGCATATAAGATTGATAATGCCGAAACATATAAACAAGAAGAAGTAATGTCATTTCCACAAATTGCAGTAGCTGCTAGTTGTTTTAATTTCTTGGGATGGCTCATAACGCTTTAGTTGTTTTTATATGAACACCAGTTTGAAGAAATAGAATATTGCTTTGATGTTCTTTAAATTTTTGAAGAATTCTACATCGAATATTGCTTTTAATTTATTCAATATAAATAATATTATTGCTCCAGAATATATTTTCAAAATCAATTGCATTATTTCCAAAATGGTTAACTCGTTTATAGATTGGGAAAACGTCTTGCTCTTTTCTAATAACCTGCTCTTTTTCATTAATGCAATCAAATAATATCGTTTTAACTAAATCTATATTTGAATTACTTTCCAAACATTTCAACTAAGCTATCATCATAATTGCAAGTATTTACTTTTTTTTATCTTTGGGCAACTATTTTAACAAAATATGACACTAAACCATTTAATGACTATATTTTGCATATTGCATTAACCTTAATATCTCGTTTGGATCAGGGCAATTGTTTAAATAGTGAGCCCTTGTAGATAAGGAACAAACACCTGGATAATCTCCTTTTTTACCTTCCATATCTAACATCACTTGAAAATGTAGATGCGGTGGCCAAAAGCCATTTTCTTCTGGTTTACCAAAATGGGCCAACTCCTTTCCCGCAAGTATTGATTCTCCTTCTTGTAAACCAGTTATATCCTGAAGAGATAAGTGTCCATACAAAGTATAAAATTCAATCCCATTGAGTTGATGTTGTAAAATAATGGTTGCACCATAATCTCCAAATGCATTGTTGAATGCAAAGCTGTGAACTATACCATTGATAGGGCAAAAAATAGGCGTTCCTGCTGCTCCCCAAATATCAATACCTAAATGAACCGATCTTGGCTCTTGGCCTTCAGCAGCATCAAATACCCTACTTCTTTTGTACACAGTTCGGTGCTCATTGTACCCGCCAATACCAAAATAAGCATCGGCATCTGCGAGGGTTTGAGAAACATAGCTGGAAAAAGCATGGTTATCTTCCAACACATCGGCTGTAAGTGCCTTGTTATCACTGGTGAAATCCATCAAAAGCAATCCCATTGCAGTAGGATCAAAAGCTATTAATGGATGAATGTCCGTTAATGCCATTTGCTTTTTCCAATCGTCAATATTTGTTGTTTTCATGCTATCAAGGCTCTATCTTTAACCTTCGCCAAAAATACCTACTATATGCAAAAAACAATCATTGCGCTATTCATGCTATTCATAACGGGCAGTGTTACTGCTCAAAACAATCCATTATGGATGCGTTATCCGGCTATTTCTCCCGATGGACAAACCATTGTGTTTAGTTATCAAGGAGACTTATATACAGTGCCTGCATCGGGCGGAACAGCTACTGCACTTACCATGCATGAGGCTCATGATTATTATCCTGTTTGGAGCCACGATAGTAAAACCATTGCATTTGCTTCGGACCGTTATGGAAATTTTGATGTGTTTTCAATTCCTGCAACTGGTGGAATACCTACTAGGCTTACATTCAATAGCGCACCCGATTACCCTTTTGATTTTTCTCCTAATAATCAACAAATAATTTTTGGATCGGCCAGACAAATCAGTAATAATAATGTGCGTTTTTATAGCCCAAGATTATTTATGAATTTGTATAGCATTCCCGTTACTGGCGGAAAGCCCTTTTTAATGAGCCAAGCGGGGGTTGAAGCTGCACACTATAATAGCAATGGTACTCAAGTAATTTTTCAAGATAGAAAGGGATACGAAGATCCTTGGAGAAAACACCATACTTCTGCAGTAACCAGAGACATTTGGATTATGGATGTAAAAGCTGCGAGTTATAAAAAACTAAGCAGTTTTGAAGGAGAAGACAGAGAGCCGGTATTTAGTAATGATGATAAAACCGTTTATTACTTAAGTGAAAAAAACGGAGATCAAAACTTATACAAACAAACAGAAGATGGCAAGATGGTTCAATTAACCAAGTTTAAAGACCATCCTGTTCGTCATTTATCAAGAACCAACAGCAATCTGTTTTGCTTTAGCTGGAATGGAGAAGTGTATACCATGAAAGAAGGTGATCAACCTAAAAAATTGGCTGTAACTATTCATGCAGACGCACGCAACAATGCAGAAAAAATTGTATCCATTAATGGAGGTGCTACAGAAATTGCATTGGCTCCTAACGGAAAGGAAATTGCTTTTGTATTTAGAGGGGAAGTATTTGTAACCAGTGTTGAAGGTGGAATTACCAAGAGAATCACCAATACACCTCAACAAGAAAGAATGGTTAGTTGGAGCCCCGACAGCAAAAAAATTATGTATGCTGCGGAGCGCAATGACAACTGGGATATTTATCAATCTAGTATTGTACGCAAAGAAGAACCTTATTTTTATGCAGCTACTGTTTTAAAAGAAGAACCTGTTATTGCGACTGCCGAAGAAGAATTTGGCGCACAATATTCGCCTGATGGAAAACAGATTGGATATATTGCCGAAAGAAATATTTTAAAGATTTATACCGTTGCAGATAAAAAAGTAAAAACCATTTTACCTGCAGGAAGAAATTACAGTTACAGTGATGGAGATTGGGGATTTCAGTGGAGCCCAAACAGCAAGTGGATTATTGCTGATGATCAGGAAGGCAGTTGGCAGTTTGGTAATTTAGCCCTGATTAAAGCAGATGGAACTGGTGGTATTGAAAAACCAATCCGTTCTGGATTTGGACAAAACAATATCAAATGGGGTATGGAAGGGAAAACCATTACATGGGTGAATGAGCGTTTAGGAAGAAAATCCATTGCCAATCAAGGTAGCAGAGAAGTAGATATTTATGCAGGCTTCTTAGACCAGGATACTTACGATAGAATGAAATTAAGTAAGGATGAATTTGCTTTATTAAAAGAAAAAGAAGACAAGGATAAAAAAGCAGATACAACCAAGGGTAAAAAAGATTCTTTATCCAAAGCCAATTTTGCACCAAACTTAACAGGTTTTGAAAACAGGGTATTGCGCTTAACAATCAATAGCTCTAGCATTGCCGATTATCATATTAGTGCAGATGGTGATAAAGTGTATTATTTATCTGCCTTTGAAAAAGGATATGATTTATGGGTAACCGAACCTAGAACCAGAGAAACCAAGATCTTAGCAAAATTGGGTGGATCGCCTAGTGGAATTGAGCCAAGTAAAGATGGAAAAACATTGTTCCTAGTTAATAACGGTACGGTTATTAAAGTAGAAACAGCAAGTGGAAAAATAAGCCCTGTGGGTGTTAGCGGAGAAATGGTATTGAATGCAGCAGCAGAACGTGCTTATATTTTTGAGCATACCTGGAGACAGGTTCAGAAGAAATTTTATGACCCAAAAATACATGGTGTCAACTGGCCCATGTACAAAGCAAACTATGCCCGTTTTTTACCACATATCAGTAATAACTATGATTTTCAAGAATTGTTAAGTGAAATGTTGGGTGAATTAAATGGCTCTCATACAGGCGGCAGATATACACATCTAGTGCAAGGCTCAGATGTTACTGCAGCACTTGGATTATTGTATGATGAAACTTTTACAGGAAACGGATTAAAAGTTACCGAAATAATTGAGGGGGGCCCTTTAGATAAAGCAAGCAGTAAAGTAAAGGCCGGCCATATCATTGAAAAAATTGATGGAGAAGCTATCTCTTCAATGGATGATTGGGCTAAACTGCTTAATAGAAAAGTAGGTAAAAATGTTTTATTGAGTTTGCTAGACCCTAGTTCTAATAACAGAATAGAGGAAATAGTGAAACCAATTAATCCGGGAGAAGAATCTGCTTTGATGTACAAACGCTGGGTAAATAAAATGCGTAAAATGGTTGATGAACTAAGCGGTGGTAAAGTAGGCTATGTGCATGTACAAGGTATGAATGATGGAAGTTTTAGAACAGTTATTGATGAAGTATTGGGGAAAAATATAGATAAAGAAGCCTTAATTGTAGATACCCGTTTTAATGGAGGAGGATGGCTTCACGATGAATTAAATACTTTTTTAAGTGGTAAGCGTTATTTAGATTTTGCCCCGCAAGGCAATCATGTAACCGCCGGTGAACCATTTAATAGATGGCAAAAACCAAGCTGTGTTTTAATGAGTGAAGGAAACTATAGTGATGCATTTATGTTCCCGTATAGCTATAAGCAAAATGGATACGGCAAACTAGTAGGTATGCCTGTTGCAGGTACAGGAACAGCAGTTTGGTGGGAAACTCAAATAGACCCTACCATTGTATTTGGCATTCCCATGGTAGCTTCTATTGGCAAAGAGAATAGACCAACAGAAAATTTACAAGTAGAACCTGATATTAAAGTGGCACTTCCTTTTGAAGAATTTGTAAAAGGTAAAGATGCACAGCTAGAAGCAGCGGTAAAAGAAATGCTCAAAACAATTAAAAAATAGAATTTAATTAAAATGAAAACCCGTAACAAATTTGTTACGGGTTTTTTATGTTTATTTAGTATAACTATATATGTGTCGAATACTATAATGGTTCTTTTTATCTTAAAGCCCCTATAGGCACTGGCTTTTCCAATAAGTATTTATAGATGAATTTGGTTTTTAAATTTTCGAAATGATTGTTTCGTTCTCTTAAATTTCTCCATCCATGTCTGCCACCTGGATACAACATGAATTCAAAGTCTTTGCCTTTATCTTGCAAAGCTGCAACTAATTGTATACTATTTTGCATGTGTACATTGTCGTCCATTGTTCCATGAACAATTTGCAATACACCTTTGTATTGATCAATATATGGCAATACACTACTTGTTTTATATCCTTCAGGATTTTCCTGTGGTGTATCCATGAACT
>JAVHPL010000009.1:0-26531 GCA_036170555.1 Sediminibacterium sp.
GGCAGATATCATAGTTGGGTTGTAAATGAAAAACAATTTCCGGCTGATTTAGAAATAACTGCACGTGATACTCATGGATATATTATGGGTTTGCAACATAAAAAATATGATGTGCAGGGGGTTCAATTTCATCCGGAGAGTATATTAACGCCAACAGGAGAGAAGAAGATTCGTAATTGGATTAAGTTATAGTATTAAGTAAAATTTCAAGATAAAATAGCATTAAAAAAATATTACAAAATTTATTTGAACATAAAACACTTTCTAGATCAACAGCCCAAGAGGTATTACTTGATATTTCTATGGGTAAATACAATGATGCAGAAATTGCATCTTTTATTACCGTTTATCTCATGCGCAGTATTACCATTGATGAGCTTCAGGGTTTTTGTGATGCATTGCTTCAGCTTTGTGTTAAAGTTACTTTTACAGGAGGTAAATTATTAGATATTGTAGGAACAGGGGGAGATGGAAAAAACTCTTTTAATATTTCTACATTAGCTTGTTTTATAGTGGCAGGTACAGGACAAAAAGTAACTAAACATGGTAATTACGGGGCATCCACTATTAGTGGTTCTTCTAATGTAATGGAGCAATTAGGGTATCAATTTAAAAATAACAATGAAGTATTACAAAAAGAGTTAGATGAGGCGAATATCTGTTTTCTTCACGCTCCTATGTTTCATCCTGCTTTAAAAGCAGTTGGCTCAATTCGTAAAAGCCTTGGAGTTCGAACATTCTTTAATATGTTAGGCCCAATGGTAAATCCTGCATCGCCAGATTTTCAATTGGTGGGTGTATATAATTTAGAAATGGCTCGAATATATAATTACCTCTTGCAGCAATCTGGTAAATCATTTACCATTATTCATAGTTTGGATGGATATGATGAGATATCACTTACCAATGATACCAAGGTTATTACCAATATTGGTGAACAGATTATGACTCCTGAACAATTAGGTAAACGGAGTGTTTCGCCAAGGGATATTCAAGGAGGTGATTCTGTTGAAGAATCTGCTAAAATTTTTACTAAAATAATCAAGGGTGAAGGAACATGGTCTCAGAATGCTGTAGTTTTAGCAAATGCAGCTATGGCATTATATTGTACGGGTAAATATCAACATTATGATGCAGCTTATTTAGCAGCAGTAGATAGTTTAGAAAGTGGTAAAGCGTACGATGGGCTAAAAAAATTAATTGAATTGCAGTAAATAAAATATATGAATATTTTAAATACAATTGTTGCACAAAAAAAGATTGAAGTAGCGGATAGAAAAATGGAGCGAAGTGTTGCTGTATTACATCAAATGCCTTTTTATAATAAAACTACTTTTTCATTAAAACAATATTTAACTGATCCTTCCAAAACAGGTATTATTGCAGAATTTAAAAGAAAATCTCCTAGTAAAGGAGTTATCAATCAATATGCTACTGTAGAAGAAGTTACATCTGCTTATTGTACACATGGGGCGTCTGGCTTATCTGTATTAACAGATGAATTGTTTTTTGGGGGTAATTTGCAAGATTTAACCAAAGCAACTGCTCAATCAATGCCCATTCTTAGAAAGGATTTTATGATTGATGAATATCAGTTGGTAGAAGCCAAAGCATACGGGGCAGATGTAATTTTATTAATTGCTGCATGTTTAACACCTAAGGAAGTAAAAAGTATGGCTACAATCGCCAAAGAAATTGGGTTAGAAGTGTTATTAGAAATACACAATGAATTTGAATTAGCACATATTTGTGATGCGGTAGATTTGGTTGGAGTGAATAATAGAAACCTAAAGAATTTTGAGGTAAGTATCGAGACCTCCTTACATTTAATTAAACAAATTCCCCAAAACAAACCTGTAATTGCAGAAAGTGGGATTAATAATGTAGATACGATTGTAACTTTACAAGAAGCTGGGTTTAAAGGTTTTTTGATTGGGGAGCACTTTATGAAAGCACCTAATCCTTCGATTGCTTTTGCCAATTTTGTAACGCAATTAAAAGTAAAACAAAATGCGCGCTAAAGTATGTGGGCTTAACAGTGTAGATCAATTGATGCAATTGGATCAACTTGGAGTAGAATTTGGAGGTTTCATTTTCTATCAAAAATCTCCACGTTATGTTTTTAAACATCTTCAACCTGCTGATTTAAAAAGAGTAAAGGGACAGCAAATTAATAAAGTAGGTGTGTTTGTAAATGAAACAGTAGAAAATGTTTTAAAGATGGTAGATGCATGCGGCCTTTACTTGGTTCAATTGCATGGTGATGAAACACCTCGATATTGTGAAAAAATTGCTGATTATGTTACTGTTATTAAAGCTTTTAGATTAAGAGATGACGACGATGTTTTGTGGAAAGTAAAAGATTATCAAGACATTGTTGATATGTTTTTGTTCGATACACCCAGTGTAGATTATGGGGGTACTGGAAAGAAATTCAATTGGAACTTATTGAAAGGTAAAAAAATAAATAAGCCATTTTTTTTAAGTGGTGGTATTGGAATGGAAGATTTACATTCTTTACAACAATTCTCTGCTGATCCGGTAGCTAAAGACCTTTTTTCTATTGATGTAAATAGTAAATTTGAAAAAGCGCCTGGTGTAAAGAATATGGAATTGATTAAGGAATTTATTCAGGAGATAAAGAAAATTAAATGAAACATTTTATTGTATTATTTTTTTTTATTGTATTATTTTTTTTAGATGGAACAGTTGCTAATGCACAAAAACTTTCTAATATTTATCTTTCTCAAAAAGGGAAGGCTGCGTATAGAATTGCATTAAACAATATTTATATTGTATTAAGTGAAAATGGTAAACTTACTGAAATAAAAACGGATACATACGGAACAATTATTTATAATTTCAATAAACGTGTAGATCAAATTGGGGATATGAAAATTGGGTTTAACTATCAGGGATTTGTTAATATGATTGGAAGTACACCCATTATTTATGACTACAATGGAAGAATTGAGCGTATTGGTAATTTGGCTTTAAAATATAATTATAATAATTTATTGGCATCTATTGGAGAGCAATCCATTATTTATAATACAGATTACTCCATTGATCGTTTTGATAAATATAAAATTACTTATAACTACGAAAAACAAGTAAAGCAAATAGATAATAGTAACGGAATAATTATACTTCAATTAAATTACGATCAATAACATTTATGAATTATCAACAACCAAGTGAGCAAGGGTATTATGGTCATTTTGGGGGCGCATATATCCCCGAAATGCTACATAGTAATGTAGAAGAACTTCAGCAACATTATTTAGGTATTATGTCAGAACAGTCTTTCAAAGAAGAATGTGAAGCTTTACTCAAAGATTATGTAGGAAGGCCCACGCCATTATATTTAGCTCAAAGATTAAGCGAAGAGTTTAATACAACTATTTACCTAAAGCGTGAAGATTTATGTCATACAGGTGCGCACAAAATTAATAATACCATTGGTCAAATATTATTGGCAATAAGGTTAGGCAAAACACGCATTATTGCAGAAACAGGTGCAGGTCAACATGGAGTTGCTACTGCTACTGTATGTGCATTAAAAGGTATGGAGTGCATTGTATATATGGGGGAGAAAGATATAGAAAGACAAGCGCCCAATGTGGCTCGTATGCGGATGCTTGGGGCAACGGTAATTCCTGCAACAAGTGGTAGTAAAACACTAAAAGACGCAACTAATGAAGCTATTAGAGATTGGATTAATCATCCACAAAATACGCATTATATAATTGGAAGTGCAGTTGGCCCACACCCTTACCCAGATATGGTTGCCCGTTTTCAAAGTATCATTAGTGAAGAAACAAGAAAACAATTAAAAGAAAAAACAGGTACTGAACTACCTACTCATGTAATTGCTTGTGTGGGTGGTGGAAGTAATGCTGCTGGAGCTTTTTACCATTTTTTAAATGAGCCAACTGTTCAATTAGTTGCAGTTGAAGCTGCTGGGTATGGGGTATATAGTGGGATGAGTGCTGCCACTACTCAATTAGGTAAGCCCGGAATATTGCATGGCAGTAAAAGCTTAGTCATGCAAACAGATGATGGACAAATCATAGAACCACATAGCATTTCTGCAGGTTTAGATTATCCTGGTGTAGGTCCTTTACACGCTAACTTATTTGAAACTGGTAGAGGCACTTTTTTAAGTGCAACTGATGATGAAGCGTTAGCTGCTGCTTTTCATGTAAGTAAAACCGAAGGTATCATTCCGGCATTAGAAACTGCTCATGCTTTTGCCATTTTGGGTAAATTAAATCTTCAACCTGAGGATAGGGTTGTAATTTGCTTAAGTGGAAGAGGGGATAAAGATTTATCAACTTATATGTCTGCAATGGATAGTGGAATTAATTAATGGTAAAGAATCATATTTTTTATACAATGAGTAGGATTAACAAAATATTTGAAAAGAAAAATAAGCAGGTATTAAATGTGTATTTTACTGCTGGGTATCCTGCATTAAATGATACCGTATTGATTATGAAATTGTTGGTGCAAGCGGGCGTTGATTTAATAGAAATTGGGATGCCTTACAGCGATCCATTAGCTGATGGTACCGTAATTCAAGAGAGTAGCAGCATTGCTTTAGAAAATGGAATGAACATAAAATTATTGTTTAATCAATTAAAAGAATTTAGAAAGGATCCATTGATGTCTAATGTGGGGGTTGTTTTAATGGGATATATGAATCCTGTTTTACAATTTGGGTTCGATCAATTTTGTGCCAATGCATCTGCCGTTGGAGTAGACGCTTTAATTTTACCCGATTTACCAGAATATGAATTTGAACATGAATATGGTTCGATTGTTCAAAAATATGGATTGGATTTTATATTTCTAGTTACTCCAGAAACATCTGAAAAAAGAATTATTCAGTTAGATCAATTAAGTACTGGATTTTTATATGCCGTAAGTTCATCTGCCACCACAGGTGGAGATAAAGATTTTTCAGTTGTAGAAACCTATCTACTTAAATTAAAACAACTAAATTTAAAAAATCCTATTATGGTAGGATTTGGGATAAAAGATAAATCTAGCTTTAATATAGCTTGCAAATATGCCAATGGGGCAATTATTGGTTCTGCATTTATTAAATCCTTGGCTAAATCAAATTCCTTAGATCAAATTGTAGACGATTTTATAGGAGGAATAATAAAGTGAACTTAGTTATTATTAAATATAATGCTGGCAATATTCAATCTGTTCTATATGCTTTAGAAAGAATTGGGGTTAGTGCCATAGTTACAGATGAGGAAGATATTATTCGAAGCGCTGATAAAATAATTTTTCCAGGAGTGGGAGAAGCTAGTACCGCTATGAAATATTTACGTGAAAGGGCTTTAGACCAATTAATTATACATTTAAAACAACCTGTATTGGGTATTTGTTTAGGAATGCAATTGATGTGTAAAGAGAGCGAAGAAAATAATACGCATTGTTTAGGCATTTTTAACGAAACAGTAAAAGCATTTTCATCAACAAATACATCAGCTATAAAAATTCCTCAAATTGGATGGAATAATATTTATAATGTTCGTTCGCCTTTATTTTCTGGTATTGCAGAAAATAGTTTTTGCTATTTTGTACATGGGTATTATGCTAGTTTAGGTGAGCATACCATTGCCACAACAAATTATGGAATAGACTATAGTTCTGCATTACATAAAGATAATTTTTATGGAACTCAGTTTCACCCAGAGAAAAGTGCAGATATAGGTTCTCGCATAATAAAAAACTTCATAACACTGTAGTAAATGGAAATTATACCGGCAATTGATATTATTGATGGAAAATGTGTGCGCCTTGAACAGGGTGATTATACTAAAAAAACGATTTATGATAATAGTCCTGTAGATGTTGCTAAACAATTTGAATTTGCTGGAATTCGGAGAATACATTTGGTAGATTTGGATGGTGCTAAAGCAGGGGTAGTTCAAAATTGGAAAGTATTAGAATTGATTGCATCTGAAACCCAGTTAATTATTGATTTTGGGGGAGGAATTAAGCATGAAACTGATCTTAAAATTGTATTTAATTCAGGAGCTTCATTTGCAACAATAGGAAGCTTAGCCGTAAATGACTCAGTTACTTTTGTAGAGTGGTTAGAAATGTATGGTGCTAATAAATTTTTCTTAGGTGCTGATGTTAAAGAAGAAATGATTGCGATTGGGGGTTGGCTAGAAACAACTCATTTTCATGTATTAGATTTTATGAAAAACTATATTGAAAAAGGGGTAGAGCACATTTTTTGTACAGATATTAGTAAAGATGGAAAATTAGAAGGTCCTTCCATTGTACTGTATCAAAAAATAATCAATCAATTTCCTAAACTTCATTTTGTGGCTAGTGGTGGTGTAAGTTGTATGGATGATATCTATTCTTTAAACGAAATTGGATGTAGTGGAGCAATTGTTGGTAAAGCTATTTATGAAGGAAAAATTTCTATTAAAGACTTAAGTAAGTTTAACCAATTGTATAAATAAATAATGTGCTAACAAAGAGAATTATACCCTGTTTAGATATTAAAGAAGGCCGCACTGTAAAAGGGGTTAACTTTAAAAATATTAGAGATGCTGGTGATCCGGTAGAACTTGGTGAATTGTATGCAAATCAAGGTGCTGATGAATTGGTTTTCCTTGATATTACGGCTACCAATGAGCAAAGAAAAACATTGAGTACATTGGTAAATAAAATTGCACATAAAATTAATATTCCCTTTACTGTTGGCGGTGGTATTTCTTCGGTAGAGGATGTTCGTATTTTATTACAAAATGGTGCTGATAAAATTTCCGTAAATACATCAGCATATAAAAACCCTTCTTTAATACGTGATTTGGCATTAGAATTTGGAAGTCAATGCATTGTTTTGGCAATTGATACCAAAAAAGAAAAAGATGGCAATTGGTATGTTTTTTTAAATGGAGGAAAGGTAAAAACGGATACACTTTGTTTTAATTGGGCTAAACAAGCAGTAGATTTAGGTGCTGGTGAAATACTGCTTACTTCAATGAATAATGATGGAACTAAAATGGGTTTTTCATTAGATATTACAAAACAACTCTCCTTGAATTTATCAGTTCCTATTATTGCTTCTGGGGGAGCTGGGAAAATGGAAGATTTTGAAGATGTTTTTAATTTGGCTTATGCCGATGCCGCTTTAGCGGCTAGTATTTTTCACTTTAAAGAAATTGAGATACCTAATTTAAAACAATATTTAGCTAAAAAGGGAATTTCAATGCGATTATAATACCTCAAATTTGTACTATGCAAGTTGATTTTAATAAATACAGTGATGGGTTAGTACCCGCCGTTATACAAGATTATCAAACTCATAAGGTGCTGATGCTAGGCTTTATGAATGAGGCTGCATTAAATGTAACCACTACTTCGGGAAAAGTTACTTTTTATAGTAGATCAAAGCAGCGTTTATGGACAAAGGGAGAAGTGAGTGGAAACTTCCTTGAATTAAAATCTATTGCTATAGATTGTGATCATGATAGCTTGTTAATTAAAGTTCATCCAATTGGTCCTACATGCCATACAGGAGCAGATACTTGCTGGAGTGAACGTAATCATAGTGAAGATTTTTTATTGTATTTAGAAGAGATTATCAACTTGAGAAAAAAAGCATCGGTTGAAGAATCTTATGTTGCCAAAATGTTTTCCAAAGGATTAAATAAAATTGCCCAAAAAGTGGGAGAGGAAGCAGTTGAAATGGTAATTGAAGCAAAAGATAATAATAAAGAATTGTTTTTAAATGAATCTGCCGATTTACTTTTTCATTATTTATTATTATTAAATGCGAAAGGTTACACCTTATCTGATGTATTAGCTATTCTTCAAAATCGTCATTCTAAATAAGATGAATAAATTATTTTTTAGTTTATGCATGTTGATTGTATGCTTTGCTCATGCCCAATATAATTTTGAAATTAAAGGGTATTTTATAAATACAAAGCCAAATACAGTTGTTTTTTTGATGAATGGTTCTACTGGAAAAACTATTACTACCGATACTATCACTAATGGATCATTCGCTTTAAAGGGGAGTTTAACCGAACCTGATATTTTTCAAATAGGATTTATTGGGTATAAAGATGGTGTAGACCTTTTTTTATTTAATAATCAAGTAACACTTAATGGAGACTTTAATAATTTAAAAAATACAATTATTAAAGGATCATCATTAAATGATGACTATCAGGTATTTGCTACAAAATTTAATCCTATACGTTATGAGCTAAATAGATTAGCAGCATTAATTAATCCAGAAAAAAATAAATTAATACGAGATTCATTAATTGCCTTATTTGAACTTGAAAAGGAACGCGTTATGATGGAGGTAAGTATTTTTACAAAAGAAAAAAATACGTCCCCTGTAAGTCCATTTGTTTTATATGTAATTAGTCCATTATTGAATGGCCCTTTAGATTTAGAAAATCGGTATCAACAATTAGATTCTTTAGCAAAAAAAGGCTCATTTGCTAGGGAAGTAGAAAAATTAATTGCTGCATCTAAGGTAAATGGAATTGGAACATTGGCGCAGAATTTTTCACAAAAAGATACTGCGGGTAAAATAGTTTCACTTGCTTCTTTTAAAGGAAAATATATACTTTTAGACTTTTGGGCAAGTTGGTGTGGCCCATGTAGAATAGAGAATCCAAATGTTGTTAAAGCGTTTCAATTATTTAAAAATAAAAATTTTACTGTAATTGGTATATCTCTTGATGAAAGTAAATCAAGTTGGTTAAAGGCAATAAAAAAGGATCAACTTTTCTGGACTCAGTTAAGTGATTTGAAATATTTTTATAATGAAGTGGCTCAGTTATATAAGGTTTCTTCTATTCCTGCTAATTTTTTAATTGATCCAAATGGAGTTATTATTGCGAAAGACCTTAGAGGAGATATGTTGATTAATACCCTTACATCGGTATTGAAATAACCGATTATCCTTTTTTTTAGTTCATTGTTTGGCATTGTTTAAATTGCTTCATAAGCGATGAAATTGTATTCTGTACTAATACTAGTTTTTGCTGTTACTTACCTAAATGCGCAGCAACCTGCTTCTAAAAATAAAGTGAAGTTTGGCATTATTATTGGAAATTTAGTTAATCAAAGTAATAATAACGCAGTTGAATTTGCAAAAGTTACACTTTATAGTTTATCTGATAGTTTACAATATGCCATTATTACAGATAAAAATGGCTCTTTTGAATTCAATGCTCTTTCTTTTGGTTATTATTCTTTAAGGGCTAGTGCAATGAGTTTGGCAGATATTAGAATTGATAGTATTTATTTGCGTGCGGATAGGTACGACTTTAATTTGGGGGATGTTAAATTGAAAGAAGCCAGTTCAGCATTGGTTGACATTATTGTATATTCCGAAAAGCCTTTGTTAGAAAATAAAGATGATCAGCTTATCTATAATGTAGGAGAAAGTGCACTAAGTGCTGGTTCGAGTACTGCTGATTTATTAAAAAATATCCCACTAATTAACAATGATCCTACTGGTAAAATATTGCTTAAGGGTAGAGAACCTAAAATTTTAATTGATGATAAGCCTACCGATTTAACACCTCAGCAATTACAAGATTTATTAGAAAGTTTACCAGGTAGTAGTATAGAAAAAATAGAAATAATGACTAATCCTCCTCCGCAATATGCAACAGAAACAGGAGGAGTAATTAATATTGTTACTAAGAAAGGGAAAATAGGCTGGGTTGGTAGAATGAATTTGAGTGCTGGATCAAGGGGAGATGCTAGTTTTTCTAGTAATATTAGCTATCGGAATAAAAAAATAAGTTTTAATCAAACCATTGGTTTTGGAACTAGTAAGTTACTTGGGAATAGTTCTAGTACTCGAGAAAATAAATATGCAGATTCTGTTAATTTTTTTAAAACGGCAGGACATTTTTTGAATCAAAATTCCAGACCCAATTGGCGATCTCAAATAGATTATGAATTAAATAGTAAAAATTTAATTGGGCTTGTTTATCAAAGTAATTTTAATTTTTATAATAATTTCAGTTCAAATGTATATTCTAATTTTAATCAACTAAATCAACTATATAAATTAAGTATAAGAGATAACACTAGTATTGGGAATGGCTATAACCATGGAATTACGCTTTCCTATATTCATAAGGGTAAAAATATTGCAGAAGTTCTTCGATTTTTTTTAATTGGTAATTTTAATAAAAATGATAATGATCGTGATTTTTATCAGCAATTTTTAAATCTAGGATTCATTTCTACTGGTATTGATTCTACTCAAACACAATATTTTAATGTCTTTTCCCATTCTGCATCAGCCAAAATAGATTATGTTAAGCCATTCACTAAAAAAGGGAACAGTATTTCTGGAGGGTTAAATTATTTTAGTTCTAATTATCATAATTTATTAAATACTCATTTTCTTAGAAAAGTAGATAGTATAATGGTTCCGAATGATTTGCTCAGTAATGAATTTACATTTTACCAATATATTTTTACTTCCAGAGTGGGTATTAGTATACTTATAACACCTTCCATTAGGTTAACAACAGGGGCGCAAATAGAGCAAACTCAAATGAATTTTGATATTGTTAAATCCAATGTAGGGAATGTTAGCAATCAATATGTTAATTTCTTACCTAACGCTACTATTCGTAAAGAATTTAATAAATATGTTAGTACTTCTTGGGTGTATAGAGCAACAATTAAAAGACCAGGCATTGGAGAGCTAAATCCCAATATAGATTATAGTGATCCTTATAATCTTCGTTTTGGTAATCCTTACTTATTGCCTACTCTTTCGCATAATTTTGATTGGAATTTTAATTATAATATGGGAAAATATTATATCAATACTTCATTAGGGTATAATCAGGTTACCAATATTTTTAATAGTATACGTACCTTAATTGATGGTGGTAAAACTGCCATTACTTGGTTAAATATTGCTAATAGACAAGAATTTGAGGCAAGTGCTTATGGTGGATTTACTTTTAGTAAGGAATTTAGAATGAATGGTAGTATTGGGTATACTTATAATAAATATAGTGAATACGAAAAGCAAACCTATCTCTATATTAATGGTGGTAGTTTTTACACCAGTATAAATTACAGATTTACTCCTACCAATGTGTTAAACTTCGAAGGATCTGCTCGCTACAGTAATTTTGCTAGCCCTCAAGGGAGCAGTAGAAGTAATATCAGTATGAATATTGGTGTACAAAGAAAATTTTTCAACCGCAGATTAATTGTTTCATTGAATATAATTGATCCAATTACCCCACAACAGTATGTAACAGTTACGTCGGGGAATCGTTTTTATATTGAAAGTGTACATGCAAATACTACACGCAATTATAGAATATCTATTAGCTACCAACTAAATAAATTAGTACAAAAAAGTAGCTTGAATAATAAAATTAAAAGTAATTAGTATAAATAAAATAAATAGTAACTACGAACTTTTTTGAGCTTGCAGTTTTGATTTTAACCAACTATGCTTAATTGGAATAAGCCATTCTTGTAATAGCATTTGTTTTGTTCCTACTATATTATTAAAGTAAATAGTATCAGGAGTTAAAAATCCATTTTCAATTTCTTCATTAAATTGAGAAATAGGGAGTACTTTAACCTGATCATTTACAATGAAACCTACGTTTTGTCTATTTAATAAATCTACATTAAACATTGATTCAATTTCCTTGATTAATCGAATGGAATTATCAGCACTAGAACCGCATAGCCGATCGGTAGTATCGTCGGCCATAATGATAATAAATTGATCAAAAAATAAATTGGCATATCCCTTAATGGCTTTCCCATGACTTTCCCATTGCTCAATAAAAGTATTCAGTAGTGCGTTAATTTCAATTATTTCGCTCTTGCTAAATAAACGATCACACTGGTATACCCATACTTTAGAATTGTTCGAAAAATGAGCTGGTAATTGATTTTGATAATTCAAGTTCATAATTTATTTTTTTATTCCATACTTGCTGCAATCATTTCAGCAATATCTAATACAGCTACTTCATTTTCTTTTTCTCGGTTCTTTACTCCATCAGTTATCATGGTATTACAAAAAGGACAAGCAGCTGCAATAAAATGAGCTCCTGTTTCTAAAGCCTCATCAGCTCGCTCTATATTTATTCTTTTATTACCTGGTTCATCTTCTTTAAACATTTGTGCACCACCTGCTCCACAGCATAATCCGTTCGATTTGCATCTTTTCATTTCCACTAATTCTGCATCTAAAATTTCCAGTACTTTTCTTGGAGCTTCATATATATTATTAGATCTACCTAAGTAACAACTATCATGGTAAGTAATTTTTTTACCTTTAAATGAGCCACCCTCTTTTAAATTAATTTTTCCTTCGTTAATTAATTGTTGCAACAATGTTGTATGATGTATTACTTGGTAGTTGCCACCTAATTCGGGATATTCGTTTTTTAATGTATTAAAACAATGCGGACAGGTAGTAACAATTTTTTTAATTCCATAACCATTTAGCACTTGAATATTTTGATAAGCCATCATTTGGAATAAAAATTCATTTCCAGCCCTGCGGGCTGGGTCACCAGTACAGGCTTCTTCCTTACCCAATATGGCAAATTTGATTCCTACTTTATTTAATATTAACGCAAATGCCTTGGTAATTTTTTGTGCACGTTGGTCAAAACTTCCTGCACATCCTACCCAAAACAGAAGTTCTGGCATTTCACCAGCCGCCATCAATTCTGCCATCGTATTCACCTTCATGTTAAATATTTTATCAAAAGTAAGCAGAAAAGAAACATTCACCATGGGCTAGCAACTATTTAACTAATTTCACTAAATGCAATTCTTGATTTATTTTTTTCTAGGTTTTATGGTAAGTTTTCTGGGTCAATTGCCTTTAGGAAATATGAGCTTTACTAGCACCCAAATTGGCTTGCAAGAAGGTTTTAAGAAAGCTTGGCAGTTTGCTGTTGGGGTAGCGATGATAGAAATGGTTTATTTAAGGTTCGCCCTAACTGGGATGGATTGGGTTACTAAGCATAAAAACTGGTTTTTAGCTCTTGGATGGATAACCGTAATACTGTTTTTGATATTGGGTATTATGGCATTTGTTACTGCAAAAAATCAAATAGGAGAAAGAAAGTCTATTATTTTAAGTAATCGAATGCATCGTTTTTTACTTGGATTAATGATGAGCGCACTTAACCCAGTACAAATTCCTTTTTGGTTTTTATGGACTACTACTTTATTTCAAATGGAGTTACTGCCTGCCCAATCAATAGCTTTTAATTTATTTACTTTTGGTGCTGGAACTGGAACAATTGCTGGGCTTGCAATTTATATTCATGGTGGTAATTGGTTGGTAAATAAACTTAATACTAGCAATAAAACCCTCAATAAAGTGATGGGTATTATTTTTATACTTACTGCAATTCTTCAACTTTGGCGTATAGTGTATAAACCTTTTATTTAATCCATTTCAGAGGCCCATTGATCTCTATCTTCTGGTGAAAATTTCCAAGGTGCAAAATTATTTTCAATATTGCTGAAAGTGCTATTCCATTCTTGAGGGGCATTGCTTTCTTCCATAATTAATGATCTTCTAAGTTCTATAATAATGTTTAGAGGAGAGATACTAACTGGGCATGCCTCTACACAGGCATTACATGTGGTACATGCTCGCAATTCTTCTACGGTTATATAGTGGTGTAGTAAGGATTTTCCATCATCCTGAAATATTTTATTTGTATTCATATTCTTTCCCACTTCTTCTAAACGATCTCTTGTGTGCATCATGATTTTTCGAGGACTTAGTAATTTGCCTGTAGTATTTGCAGGACATTCAGCGGTACATCTTCCACATTCTGTGCAACTATAAGCGTCTAATAAACTCTTCCAACTTAAATCGAATACATCTTTTGCCCCAAAACTAGTAGGAACAGTATTGGAATTTGTTGGAATTTTTTCTGGTTGCATGGCATATAGTACTTCGTTTTGTACTGCAGGCATATTGTTCATTTTACCCATTACATCTAAACGCGCAAAATAAGCATTCGGAAATGCTAGCATTATGTGTAAATGTTTAGAATAGGGTAAATAATTTAAAAATGCAAAAATGCCCACAATATGCAACCACCAAGCTGTTCGCTCTATGGTAACTAATGTACCTTCTGAAAATGAAGTAAATAGAGGCATTAGCATTGAAGAAAAATAAAAACTACCAGTTGTATGATAATGCGTATTCCCATTTTGTTGTAATACCTGATCGGCGGCATTCATACTTAAGAATAAACTCATTAAAATAATTTCTGTAATCAAAATATAATTGGCATCACTCTTTGGCCAACCAGTAAGGTCTTTATGAATAAATCTGTTCAGTTTTAGTATATTTCTACGCAGTAAAAAAATAATACAAACAAAAATTACGCCAATAGCTAACCACTCAAAGCAATTAATGAATAGTGGATAAATACTACCTAAAAATGGGAGAAAAAGCCGATGACTACCTATTATGCCATCTAGCACAATTTCTACAACTTCAATATTGATAATAATAAATCCTGAATAAATAATCAAATGCATTAATGCCACTAACGGGTTTTTGAACATTTTTTTTTGACCCAGTGCCAGTAAAATAAGGTTTTTCCATCGTTTAATAGGCTGATCGGATAATTCTTCTGCTTTCCCAAGCAAAATATTTCGTTTTATTTCAAGGGCCTTTTTTCTGAAAATATACAATGCAGCAAAAGCTATGATTAGAAACCCAATTTGTGGTAAATATTGCATACAAATAAGTTATCTTGCTAAGATAGCAAATTACAGCCGCAGGTTGCATTTGTTGAATACATTTATTGTTGTTATTTTGAATCTCAAACAATTAGTATGGCCGAAAAAAGATATATTTTAACAAAAGAAGAAGCTACCCAAAAAATGCATCGCATGAGTTTGGAGTTAGCAGAGAATCTCAGCGGAAATGATTCTCCAGTAATTCTCATTGGTATTTGGAATAATGGGGCTGTTTTAGCTAAAGAAATGGGAGCCTATCTTAAGCAATATATTCACAATCCAATGCAAATTATTTCTATGCAAATGGATAAAGATTATCCTACAACAGTTACGCTTAGTGAAAATATAGTAATAGATCAATCTAATATTGTTTTGTTTGATGATGTTGCCAATAGTGGTAGAACCTTATTATATGCTTTAAAGCCATTATTAGAAAAGCATCCTAGAAGTATTCAAACAGTAGTTTTGGTAGAACGTATGCATAAGCTTTTTCCTGTTAATCCCAACTATGTAGGATTGTCTTTAGCAACTACACAAGAAGATCATATTCAAGTAGAAGTAATCAATGGCGAAATTGAAGGAGCTTTTGTTGTATAGTATTTATCATGGAATTCTCATAATTAATCAGTAAAATTGTTCTCTAAAACAGTATATATGGAAGCCTCTATTCAAGAAAATATCAATAGTTGGGTGAATGGTAATTACGATCAAGAAACAAAACAAGCTATTAAGGATTTACAAAATAACCATCCTGATGAATTAGCAGATGCTTTTTATAAGAATCTAGAGTTTGGAACAGGGGGGCTAAGGGGTTTGATGGGAGTTGGAACAAATCGGGTTAATAAATACACCATTGGTATGGCAACACAAGGCTTTGCTAATTATTTAAAGAAAACCTATGGCAATGAAGATATAAAATTAGCTATTGCTCATGATAGTAGAAACAATAGCCGTTTTTTTGCTGAAACTACTGCCAATGTATTTGCAGCAAATGGTATGAAAGTATTTCTTTTTGAATCACTACGTCCTACACCAGAATTAAGTTTTGCTATTCGTAATTTAGGTTGCAAAGCTGGTGTTGTTTGTACAGCATCCCATAATCCTAAAGAATACAATGGATATAAAGCTTATTGGAATGATGGTGGGCAACTGGTGCCACCGCACGATAAAAATGTAATTACCGAAGTAGAATCTATCAATAGTGTAGATGAAGTACAGTGGAGTGGTGGAGAAGCTAATATTACTATACTTGGCAAAGAAATGGATCATGCTTATTTAAATATGGTAAAAGGGTTAAGTGTATATCCCGATGTAATTGCAAAACAACATGATCTTACCATAGTGTACACACCAATTCATGGTACTGGCATCACTTTGGTTCCTAATATATTATCCCAATTTGGGTTTACTAATGTAAACATTGTTGAAGAACAAGCTACTCCAGATGGTAATTTTCCCACTGTGGCTTATCCAAATCCTGAAGAAAGTGAAACCATGAGCATTGGGTTAAACAAGGCTAAATTGTTAAATGCTGATATCTTATTGGGAACTGATCCAGATGCAGATCGTGTAGGTGTTGGTGTAAAAAATCACAAAGGGGAATGGGTATTAATGAATGGTAATCAAACTGCTGTATTGGCTTTTGCATATATGATGGAAGCTAGAAAAGCCAAAGGAATTGCCCAACCAAATGATATGGTGATCACCACGATTGTTACTACAGAAATGATTAATGAAGTTGCCAAGCAAAATAATGTTGCTTGCTATAATGTGTTAACTGGGTTTAAATGGATTGCAGAAAAAATTAAAGAATTAGAAGGAAAAGAAAATTATGTAATTGGTGGTGAAGAAAGCTTTGGATTAATGATCGGAGATCAAATTCGAGATAAAGATGCTATAAGTGCAGTGGCGTTGATGTGTGAAATGGCTGCTTATGAAAAGAATAAAGGGAAAAGCCTTTTTGATAAAATGATTGAATTGTACTTGCAATATGGTTTCTATTATGAAAATTTAATCAGCATCACTAAAAAGGGCATGAATGGTCAAAAAGAAATTGCCGATATGATGAACGGATATAGAACCAATCCTCCAACTAATATTAATGGTTCTGCGGTAGTAACCCTATTAGATTATCAAATGCAAATAGGGAAAAATTTAATTACAGGAGACAGTTGGTCAATTCATTTGCCTAAAAGTAATGTATTGCAATTCATTACAGCCGATGGAAGTAAGATATCTGCAAGACCTTCTGGAACTGAACCAAAGATCAAATTCTATTTTAGTGTTCATACAAAGCTGAATGCTAAGGATGAATTTGATGTAAAACAAAAAGAATTAGAAGATCGAATTAAAGGTATCATCCATAGTATGAACTTAAAGTAATAGGCCATCATTATTGTATATTCGTGTAATGAAGTCAAAGCGGATATTTGTAGATAGCTTTCAGCACAAGGGAATGAGACGTAAGTTGATTGAAACTTTGCGCGAAAAAGGGATTACTGATGAAAAAGTGTTGGAAGCGATGAATACAATTCCCCGACATTTTTTCTTAGAATCTGCTTTTGATAAAATTGCGTATGAAGATCAAGCCTTTCCCATTGGCGCAGAACAAACCATCTCACATCCATATACTGTTGCCTATCAAACCCAACTTTTACAGGTAAAGAAAGGAGAGAAAATTTTAGAAATTGGTACGGGTAGTATTTATCAAACTACTATTTTAGCCGAAATGGGGGCTCAAATGGTATACACTATTGAGCGTCAGAAAAAATTAGCCGATTTGCAGGGTGATTATTGTTTTAAAAATAAATACCTCAATATCAAATTTTTTTATAGAGATGGATTTTTGGGTCTCCCCACTTATGCTCCATTTGATAAGATATTAATCACCGCCGCTGCTCCCTTTGTTCCTCCTAAACTGGTAGAACAATTAAAACCAGGTGGAGTAATGGTTTTGCCTGTTAATGAAGGGGAGAACCAACGAATGCTTAGAATTACTAAATTTTCAGATGGTACTATTCAAGAAGAAACTTTTGAAACATTTTCTTTTGTACCTATGCTTAATGGAAAGAATTATGAATAAGCAATAATTATCTTCCACCACTTTGCATCATATCCATACCCCCAGATTGATCGGCTTTAGTATTCTTGCGTTTGAATAAACTTGCGTCAAATTTACCAAAACGGTAACTAAAGGTTAATCGTAGCACTTGAGGATCTCTTCTACGTTGGCTAGTTTGGGTAAAGAAACTACTTTCGGAATAAGATTGAAATAATTGTGTTCTAAATAAGTCATTCATACTTAAAGTAAGGTTTCCTGTTTGACCATTCTTCCAAGTAAAGTCTTTCCGAATAGCCATATCAACACCATAGCGTGGTAAGTTATATCCTTGTGCACCAGATGTAGGCCCACCGCCAAACATCATGCCACCACCTCTGCCGCCACCTCCACCAGAGCTAGGTGGTAAAACCGTTTTTGCTTGATAATCTCCACTCAACTGAATAGATAAACTCTTTGCTATTTTAAAGGTATTATTCATTTTGGCAAACCAGCTCAATTGTTCTTGACTTAAATTGGGCTGACCTGGAACATTCGCATTAATTTTAGAATTAAAAATATTCAGGTTAACCGTCATTTCCCACCATTTGTTTACTGGAATTTTATTGGTTAATTCTAGTCCATAGGTATAAGCGTCACTTGCATTTATATACGTACTAAAATAAGCGCTATCTCCTGGTATCAATGCGTTTTTGTCTCTATAAACATATCGTGTTATGAGGTTAGTTGAATATTTAAAGAAAGCAGTAACTAAAAAATTGGCTCCCTTTTTATATGCATTGTTCCAAGACATTTCAAAGGAATTGGTGAACTCTGGATTAAGTCCTGCATTTCCCACATTGATATTTTGCGGATCAGTATAATCAGGGAAAGGCATTAGTTGAAAAAAGTTTGGCCTATTAACTCTCCTTGAATAATTAATTTGATAATCTTGCTTATCGTTTATTTTATAGGTGATAAAGGCACTTGGAAATAAACTGAGTGGATAAGCTACTTTGAAATTAGCAGAATCTGCTCCTTTTGAATTTAATAGAGTTCCATTATAATTGGAACTCTCTGCCCTAAGTCCTAATTGATAGCTCCATTTTTTTACTTTAAATGTATAGGTTGCATAAGCTGCATAAACCTGATCATTGTATTTGTACTTATTACTAATCAAGGGTACTAATTCATAATTTCCAGTTGTACTGTTGAAACGATATTGCTCTTGCATATTGCTGAAATCTCTAATTGCAGCTCTACCACCTGCTTCAAACTTTGAATCATCATTTATAGGGTTTTCATAATCTATTTGGAAAGTAGTATTGGTAGAATTACCACCCCCAATACTTCTTTGTAATAAGTTAATACCCTTATCAGAACCATTTGTATTATATGTTTTACTGCTAATATTAGAGAGATTATCGTTGTTGCTACTATTGTAATTTAAATCGGATGAAATATTATGGCCGTTCTTGGCAAAATTGTGTTTGTAACTTAATTGAGTTCCTATATTTTTAAAATTTGTTGTACTTAAAGTATTAATATTAGTAAAAGAGGTTAGTGTTCCTTTTATGGTAGAATCTACTATTTGGGTTTGATCGTTATTGAAATTTCCTTTAACAAAATTACCCGTAACAGAAAATGTATTTCTATTGTCTATAAAATAATCAATTCCCCCTCTTAAGAAAGCAAAATAACCTTTGTTTGTTGCATTTTGACTATTGTAAATATTACTAGGAGTAGTTAATAAATTTTCTCTATCTGTAATACCTTCCGACTTAGATTTACGTTGATTGTAACTACCACTTCCAGTAAAATTAATTTTGTTTTGACGCAAATTAATATCGCCTCCAAAATTAGGCATCCCCCTAGAGTCAACACCTGTTCTAAAGCCCCCGTTATATCCTGTTTTTTTATTTTTCTTTAATACAATATTTAATATTCCTGCATTTCCACCCGATGCATCAAATTTAGCAGATGGATTTGTGATAATCTCCACTCTGTCAATAATTTCAGAAGGAATTTGATCTAGCGTAATCGTGGTTGGTCTTCCATCAATAAAAATAGTAGGTGCTGCATTCCTCAAGGTTACATTTCCATCTATATCTACATTTAATGCTGGAATATTCCGCATGATTTCGGTAGCCGTTTGGCCTGAGCCCATTAAATTCTTATCTACATTGTATATTTTCCTATCAATACCCATTTCAAATTGGGGCTTGCTAGAGGAGGTTACGGTAACATTTCCTAAGTTGGTTGCATCTTCTTCTAATTTAATATTACCTAAGTCTTTATCGGCCATGCCGATCATTTTTTGAATATTTGCACCACCTGCAGCGCCAGCCTGAGGCATTTTAATACCAAAATTGATGGTCTTTTCTAGGTTTTTAAAGCCCAGAGCACTCATTTTTAATTTAAAATTTCCAAATAAAGGGAGTCCTTCAAAACTGAAATCTCCGTTTGCTTTGGTGATGATAGTACCTAAAATGGCTTCTTTCATTTTTTTTGAAACCGTATCAAATTTATTTCCTTTCAACTGTACGGTTACCCCTTCAACTCCTTTATTAGTAATATTATCTACAATTTTACCATAAAAATGGCCCAAATTCATATTTTGACCAGCAGCGCCTGTGCCTCCTCTTGCCCCGCCCATGCCTGCAGGAAATTGTGCCGAAATTGATAAACTCAGCAATAACATACTCACAAATAAGAAAAAATTACGCATAAAAACATTTATTAATAAGTGCAAAGTTGCACCAGAGTTAAGATGAAAGTAATTCGCTTTATACAAACGGTAATAAGACAAATTTAAATGGATAAAGTTTAGATGAAATAGGATGCCTAGCTGTTAAATTGTCGGTGATTAAGCTAAAAGGGTTAATAGAACCTGTATTAAACCTATTAAAAAACCTAAAACTCCGCCAATAATTTCAACAAAACGAAATTCTTTAGCCATGATATCATTTAATATTTGCTCTAACTTGTCGGAGGAGAAACCAGTTACTTTTTCAATTACAATTTTTTCTAAGTCTAGCTCTTCTTGCATATTATTCATATAATTCTTCATGATCACTGGAAAAAGCTCAGTTAATTCGGTAATAAAGACTGTTTTTAACTGATTAATGGTCTTATCTCCAATAAACATGCTGATCATGGGCATTTGTTCTGCCAATTTTACTCGTAGAAAGTGGTCTATATGCGTTTCTACATAAGGCATCAGTTTACTGATATTGGCTGGGTTACTTATTTTTTCTTCAATGTCTTGGAAAGAAAGTAATTCTTTACTTACCAATTTTCCCAGTTTTTCTGCAAATTGAACTTGTCTTTTTGGGAAAATACCCTGAAAAGTAATTCCCAATACTTTAATAGGAATTCTTGGGTGAAATAGCATTTTGATAGCAATCCAGTTTGTAAACCAGCCAATAAATGCAGATATAATTGGAATAAGGTAAATCAATTTCATGATGGGGTTAAATTTAAAAAACCTATAAAACATGGTCTTATAGGTTTTATGATGGGAGAGCGAGGGGTCTCGAACCCCCGGCCTTCAGTGCCACAAACTGACGCTCTAACCAACTGAGCTACGCCCTCCGTTTTTGTGGTCTGCAAAAGTAGGTATTTTTTTTTTAAATGTATTCATCCAAAGCTTTGTTAATTGAAATTATTGATACAAACTAAACGTATTTTTAAGTTATTTTTGAGCAGATCATGCAAAAACTAAAGCTATTTATGAAGAGCAGAAAAGGATTGGTACTGGTTACCATTGTATTATTTGGTGCACTTTTTTTTGCGTTCCGTACTATTGGAGCAAATAATGGAACCACTGAAATGGTTACCCTTCAGCAAAGGTTATTAAATGCAGTAGGGGCATTACTAGAACAGGAGCACTATAGTCCTAAACTTATTGATGACGCTTTTTCAAAAAAAGTATTTACAGAATATATTGATCAATTAGATGGTGATAAATCTATTTTTATACAATCCGATATCAATGAATTTAAAAAATACGAAACCAATATAGATGATGAAATTCATGGAGCAACATTGCAGTTTCAACCTACGGTTAGTGCCATTTACAATAAAAGAGTGGAAGAAGCTTCCCTTTTATACAAACAAATTTTATCAAAGCCATTCGATTTTTCTGTAGATGAAACTGTGCAATTAGATGGTGATAAAATTTCAGCCCCTAAGAATGAAGAAGAACGTGCAGAACGATGGAGAAAAAAATTAAAATTTTATGCTTTAGAACGATATATAGATTTATTAGACCAACAAGAAAAAAATAAAAATAATAAAGATTTTATAATTAAACCTAAAGATAGTTTAGAAGCTGAAGCAAGAGTTAAAGTGATGAAAGTAATGGATCGTACTTTTAATAGAATCAGGAATACGTATACAGAAGATCAGAAATTCAACTCTTTTATTAATGTAATTACCAATTTAATGGATCCTCATACAGATTATTATCCGCCTGTTGAAAAAAGAGGGTTTGATGAACGAATGAGTAATCAATTTTATGGAATTGGAGCCCAATTACAACAAGATGATAATGGTATAAAAATAGCTAGTTTAGTTACTGGTGGTCCTGCTTGGAAGTCGGGCCAAGTAACAGCAGGTGATATTGTTGTAAAAGTAGGTCAGGGAAAAGAAGAATTGGTGGATGTTTCTGGTTATGAAACTCAAGATGCTGTAAAATTAATTAGAGGCAATAAAGGAACTGAAGTAACCCTTACTTTTAAAAAGCAAGATGGTACTTTTAAAACAGTTACCATGATTCGTGAAAAAATTGAACAAGATGAAGGATTGGCAAGAAGTGCTATTATCAATAATGGAGGGGAGAAAATTGGATATATCACATTACCCGATTTCTATGCCAATTTTGAGGATAAAAATGGATTTCGTTGTTCAGATGATGTGGCAAAAGAAGTAGTGAAATTAAAAGCTGAAAAAGTAAAAGGAATTGTAATTGATTTACGAAATAATGGGGGAGGTTCCTTAGTTGAAGTAGTGAAAATGGTAGGATTATTTATAAAATCTGGAACTGTAGTTCAAGTAAAAGAAAAAGATGGAAAAGTAGATAATCAAACTTGGAGAGATAATGATGAATCTGTTTTATATGATGGACCACTTGCCGTAATGGTTAATGAATTAAGTGCTTCTGCAAGTGAAATATTTGCTGCTGCAATTCAAGATTATAAAAGGGGAGTTATTATTGGAAGCAGTTCTACTTATGGAAAAGGAACAGTTCAAAGACCAATACCATTTGGTAAACCCATAGATTATTTTAGTGGAAGAACTGAATATGGGGCAGTAACACTTACATTTCAAAAATTTTATCGTGTAAATGGTGGTTCAACACAATTAAATGGGGTAGTTCCTGATGTGATTATACCCGATACTTATGAGTATTTAAAAATTAGAGAAAAAGATAATCCTAATGCATTGCCTTGGGATGCAATAGCTAAAACCTATTATGAAACATGGCAACCCAATACTGCCGATCTTCAATCCATTAGTAAAAATGAACAAGCTAAAATAGTAGCAGATCAATATTTACATCTTTTGCAAGAAAATTTAAAATGGTTATCTAAAAATGGAGAAGGGCCTATTCAACTTCAACAAGAAAAATACCGAGCTCAGCAAAAGCAAATTGTATCTACTGTAAATCAAAATAATAACTTGTTAAAGTTGAAATCTGAAATGGATGTGATGGCGATGAATGCAGATAAAGATAAGTTTTACAATAACCCCGATAAAAACAAAGGAATACGTTATCAAGAATGGTTAAAGTCATTAAAAACGGATAGGCATATTGAAACAGGGGTTAAAATTGTAGGAGAAATTGCAAAAGCTCAATTGTTAAATACTGTAAAAAATTAATGCGATACAATTGATATCCTTCAATGTTGTATATTGTAATATATTAGATGGAAAATATAGTAGAAAAGAAATGGTTTGTATTATATACAAAACCAAGATGGGAAAAAAAGATTGATGCCAGTTTAATTAAAAAAGGGATTGAAAGTTGGTGCCCTTTACAAAAAATAGAACGTCAGTGGAGCGATAGAAAAAAAATAATTGAAGAACCGTTGTTCAAGTCGTACGTATTTGTTCGTATTTCCGATATAGAAAAAACAAATGTTCTTATGACCGATGGATTGTTGAACTTTGTTTACTATCTAGGAAAACCAGCTATTATAAAGGATGAGGAAATCAATACCATTAAAATGTATTTAGCCGAAAAAGATGCACGTATATCTATTATTTCGGAAGAAGGTTTTAGAACAGGTGAAAAAATTCGAGTTAATTTTGGTGTGTTTATGGATAAAGAGGGAACTGTTTTAAGAGGAAGTAAGAAAAAAGTGTATGTGCAATTGCAAAGCTTGGGTCAGGTAATGGTAGTAGAATTTCCTGCTGAATATTTATCTCCGATATAATTCGCCTTTACATGTTTAAATCGATATTTGGGTCTCAACGCGTTGATAGGGATTTATCTTTTATTGGTGTAGATATGCATTCACATATGTTACCTGGTTTAGATGATGGAGCGGTAACTATAGAAGAATCTCTGGGATATTTTAGTCAAATGAGTCAATGGGGTTATCGAAAATGTATTTGTACTCCGCATATTTTTAATGGAGTGCATCCCAATTCTCCGGTAACAATACTGCCTGTTTATGAAAGGATGAAACAAGAACTTCAATTAGCAAATATTGATATAGAAATTGAATTTGCTGCAGAATATATGGTAGATGAATCTTTTATAGATTTGCTAAATCATAATAAGCCATTACTTACTATTGCAGATAAATACATATTGATAGAAATGTCTTATGCTGCTCCTTCTCCTTTTATAGAATCGGCCATTTTTAAATTAAATATTTTGGGCTATAAGCCTATATTGGCTCACCCTGAGCGATATGGATATTATCATTTAAATGTATCTCAATATGAACGATTTATTGAGATGGGCTGTGTGTTTCAATTGAACATGCTTTCATTAAGCGGCTACTATGGCCCATTGGTTAAGAAAATGGCAATAAAATTAATTAAACAAGGGTATATAAAATTAATTGGAACCGATTTGCATCATCACAATCATGTAGATGCTATTAAAGCATTAACCATTACAAAAGAATTTTATGAAATAACCAGCGAGCTTTCTTTGATCAATGCAGATTTATAGTTTCCAGTCAATTATTTGATTGGCCCATTCAGCTCTATATGGTGTTGTTACCCGAATATAATTATCTGTGTAGCCTTCCATCATTCCATCTTTATTAAATGCTTCAAACAGAACCTTTCTGGTTTCACCTACATGCTGGTTGGTAAAGTACTGCAGCTTCATGTAAGATAAATTCCTCAATAATTTATTGCGATCATTTCTTATAGAGATGGGTACAATCGGTTTAAAATCCAAGGCTTTAGTATTAGCCCTTTCTGAATAGGTAAATACGTGTAAATAGCTAACGTCTAATTCATGTAAAAAATCGAGGGTTTCATTAAAATGCAATTCTGTTTCGCCAGGGAAGCCTACAATTACATCTACGCCAATGGAAGCATGCGGCATCAGGGTTTTAATTAAACTAACCCGTTCTGCATACAATTCTCTTTTATACCTTCTGCGCATCAAGCCCAATATTTCATTAGAGCCACTTTGCAATGGGATATGAAAATGGGGCATAAACTGGTTGCTATTGGCAACCCATTCAATTAGTTCATTGGTTAGTAAATTGGGCTCAATAGAGGAGATTCTAAATCTTTCAATTTTGGTTTCTGTATCTAAGGCTTTTGCTAATGCAGTAAAGTTTTCATCGTATTTCAACGTGCCATCGGGTCCTCTACCAAAATCTCCTAAATTAACACCTGTTAGTACGATTTCTTTTACTCCGTTATCTGCTAGTTCATTGGCTTGTTTTACTACATTGGCAATATTATCGCTGCGGCTCTTTCCTCTGGCCATTGGGATGGTGCAAAACGAACAATTGTAATCACAGCCATCCTGTACTTTTAAAAATGTTCGTGTACGATCATGATGAGAAAATGAAGCGTTGAAGCCATTCACTTCCTCAATATCACAACTGCAAATTTTTGCCGTATCATTTGTTTTGGTGAGATCGCTAATATGTTGAACGATATTAAATTTTTCAGCGGCTCCTAAAACCAGGTCAACCCCAGGTATAGTTGCAATTTCTTGTGGTTTTAATTGGGCATAACATCCGGTGATTACTACAAAACTTTCGGGAGCTTTACGCTGTATTCTGCGCACCAATTGACGGCATTCTTTATCTGCATTATCGGTAACTGAGCAGGTATTGATCACATAAACATCGGCTAAGTCTGTAAATTCTTTTTTTTCAAAACCTGCTGTTTCTAACATCCTCGAAAGGGTAGAAGTTTCTGAAAAATTGAGTTTACATCCTAAAGTGTGGAATGCAACAGTTTGTTTTGTATACATAATTAGATAAAGGTAAGAACTTGTATCATATTTATTATTGTTACATTTAGTGAACAATTATTTGCAGTTAAATAGTTGTTATTATCTTAATATTGAAATAGTTTATTTAAAATAATCAATATGAATCGTACATTATATCTTTTAGTGTTAATAGTACTAATATTTATTGCAGGCGCAATTTTTAAAGAAGAATTCCCTTCAAAAGTCTTTGTATTTATGCCTTTTTATATTGCAATA
>JAVHPL010000010.1:0-6671 GCA_036170555.1 Sediminibacterium sp.
CCTTCTTTTTGCGTGGCGCATTGGCTTTTTCTTCTTCGTCTTCGATTGCAGCAGTCTCCACCATTGGGTTTCTTGGATTCTTATTGGGACCACCTCTAATTGGCTTTATTGCCCAAGCTTTTGGATTGCAATGGTCATTTTCTTTGATTGCCATTTTAGGATTGGGTACTAGCTTTTTAGCTGGAATGACTAAATTTATTAAATAGAATCGTAGTTCAATTTCATCATTTTGTTATTTAGTATTATATAAATTATTTTAAATGAACCTTATCCCTTTAGCAGAAAGAATGCGGCCTACAATTTTAGATGAAATAATAGGTCAAGAACATATTACAGGCAAGGGAAGTATTTTAAGAACAGCCATAGAGCAAGGCAATGTTCCATCCATGATTTTATGGGGCCCACCTGGAGTTGGTAAAACTACGTTGGCCAATGTGATTTCGCAAACTTTAGCAGTACCTTATTTTCAATTAAGTGCCATTAGCAGTGGCGTAAAAGAAGTGAGGGAAGTAATTGAGCAAGCTAAATCATTAACTGGTGCCGTATTATTTATAGATGAAATTCATCGCTTTAATAAAAGCCAACAGGATGCATTGCTTGGTGCTGTTGAAAAAGGGATTATCCGATTAATTGGCGCAACAACAGAAAACCCCTCATTTGAAGTAAATAGTGCTTTGCTTAGTAGATGTCAGGTATATGTTTTGAAATCATTAGAAACAAAGCAACTGATTCAATTAATTGAAGACGCATTAGCAAAAGATGAACTATTAAAAAAATATAAAATAGAGCTGAGAGAAACGGAAGCGTTGATAAACATCAGCGGAGGCGATGGTAGAAAATTATTGAATTTGTTAGATTTAGTAATCCAATCGGGGCAATTGATTATTACAGATGAATTGGTGATGAAAGTTGCACAACAAAAAATTGCCTTGTATGATAAAAGTGGGGAGCAACATTATGATATTGCTTCTGCATTTATCAAAAGTATGCGAGGCAGTGATCCTAATGGGGCAGTATATTGGCTAGCCAGGATGATTGATGGCGGAGAGGATGTAAAATTCATAGCCAGAAGAATGCTCATTTTTGCAAGTGAAGATATTGGAAATGCTAATCCGAATGCACTTTTACTAGCCAATACCACATTTGATGCAGTAAGTAAAATTGGATATCCCGAAAGTAGAATTATATTATCACAGTGTGCTACTTACTTAGCATCATCTGCCAAAAGCAATGCAGCGTATGAAGCCATTGCTAAAGCATTACAAGCCGTTCAACAATTGGGGAATTTATCTGTTCCACTGCATTTGCGAAACGCCCCAACTAAGTTGATGAAAAATATGGATTATGGAAAAGACTATCAATACTCCCATTTAGGAGAAGGTAATTTTATTGAACAAGAATACTTGCCCACACAATTAATCAATACGCCTTTTTACACACCAGGAAAAAATGCTAGAGAAAATGAATTGCGCAAATTTCTAAAAGAAAGATGGAAAGAGAAATATGGTTACTAAACCATTGATATAACAAGCTGCATATAGGGTTAATTTGTACCTTCGTTTTTTACAATATATAAATACAGATAATGAAGGTAGATACAATGCGGAAAATAGATAAATGGGCAGGAGTTCCGCTTTGTACCTTGATTAGCATTTTTTCAATTCCTTTGGATTTTTTACGAGGAAAAAATAAACAACCCAATACCCAAAACACCCTATTTATAGAGCTTTCCGAAATGGGTAGTGCAATCATTGCAGACCCTGCAATGCGCAAGTTACAAAAATCATCTAGGGCTAATTTATTTTTTGTGATTTTTAAAGACAATGTAAAAAGTTTGTCAATTTTAAATACAGTGCTTGTAGAAAATATATTTACTATGCGGCACAAAAATATTTTGCATTTAACCATTGATATTTTTCAATTTATCATTTGGTGTAGAAGAAAAAAAATTACTTGTACAATAGACTTAGAGTTATTTTCTAGATTTACATCATTACTTAGTTTTTTTAGTTTCGCTAAAGATCGTGTTGGGTTTAGCAGTCATCATGATGAGGGCATGTTCAGAGGTTGGTTAATTAATTGCCCTGTTAGATACAATCCCCATGTGCACATGGGAGTGAATTTTATTTCATTAACCAATTATGCATTGGGATATTATACGAATCCCTATCCTACTTCATTAGTGCCCGCTGAAGAATTGGAATTATCAAAAGCAATTGTAACTACCGAAGCAAAAGATACTGTACTACAAAAAATACATACACTTTACCCTAATTATACCAATGAACGGATTGTATTATTTAATGTAAACGCATCGGATTTACTACCCCAAAGAAGGTGGTTACCTGCAAATTTTGCACTAGTAGCCAAACAGTTATTAGAACAATTTAGTGATATACTGATCGTGTTCACTGGTGCTCCTGCCGAAAGGGCTTATGTACAAAATGTAATTGATATGGCATCGGGTGAACGTTGTATAAACTCATCGGGCGTATTTAGTTTTAGTGAGTTGGTGCCTTTGTACAGCATTAGTACATTCATGATTACCAATGATTCGGGCCCCGCCCATTTTGCATCAGTTACTAACTTAAAAGTATTTGTATTGTTTGGGCCAGAAACGCCCAAACTCTATTTGCCATTGGGAGGTAATGCAGAACCTTTTTATCTTGGATTTGCCTGTTCTCCTTGTGTTAGCGCAGCTAATCATAGAAAAACAAGTTGTGAGGAACGTCCATGCATCACAGGAATTAGCACTATACAAGTTCAAACCCGATTGGCCCAATTTCTAACAATTGGAATTTAATTACTACTCTACTTTTAGTAAATAAACTGGAGTTAATACAGTTGACCGAGTTGATTTATTGATAAAAGTACCTGTTAGCATTGTAATATGAAAATCTTCAAATTCCTTTACCAAAGAATACTTTAATTGCATCTTATCCATTTTGTTCAATCCTCTTTCCGTTGTATAAACAAATTTATTTTTAAGATCTATAGCTTTTACTTTTTCTACTCCCAATACAGGAATATTTTTATTAAGTTTTACGCTAGTACTAAATTCAGTTACATCTAAAACAACCAATTGGTTAATGGGTAATTGCTGTTTTAAATAATAATCCGCTACTGTTGTTTGAGATTGATATTGAGTTAACCGAGGATAGAATTCTCTATTTAAATAGTAATTAATGCTTAATGTAATGATTACTGGTACAAATACTAGTAATAGTTGTGGCGTTTTTTGTTTTGATAGAATAATAATTACAACAAAAATAATTGCTGTCAATAATACGATTATTGTGTCTACATGAAGAAGCTTGTCTTGGAAAAAATAAATCAATGATCCCGCTGCAATAAAAAGTATTGCTATAACTACAAATTGCAAAATAGTTAGTACTCTTAAAGCTTTTTTTCCTGCATCAATAATGGCCGCTGCACACATGATGGCTAATAATGGAAATATTGGATTCATATAATGCGCTAACTGAAATTTAGAAATAGAAAAAATCAGGAACATTACAATGAAGCCAAAAAAGGTATAGGTTTCCGTTTGATTGGTTTTTTGAAAAATGTTTTTTGCTTTTTGAAACAACGCATAGTAGGCAATCCAGGCCCAAGGAAGAAAAGCCCATAATAACGTATGAACAAAAAAGAAAGGGTCGCCATTCCCTTTTATAGGTCCAGTATTTACAAATCTACCCCATTGGCTATCTACTAAAAAAAAACCAATCCCCGATACACTTTGGTGATCAAATATCCATTTCTCGGGATGCATATCAAATTGTTGATAATATCCGTACAATGTTGGGCTAATACAAATAAGCGTAAAAGCTACACAGAGCAACCATTGCCAATGAAAAATTTCTTTCCATTTTTGTTGAACTAATAAAGTGCAACCAACAGCAGCAGCTACTGGAATAATAGTAAACAAACCCTTGGTCATCATGAGAGCAGCTAATGATGCACTGCATAAAAATAGATGAATAATTTTTTTGGTATCCAAATAAACAGCAACATAATATAAGCCCATAATGGTAAATGCTGTCATATATGGCTCTGCACGAACATCCATATTAGATGTGATAATATGTTGTGCAGTTAATAATATCAATGAAGCTAGCATAGCATGCTTTTCGGAATAGTATCGCAAAGCAAATTGATACGTGTAATAAGCAGCTAAAAAAATAAATAAAATGGCTGGTAGTTTGTATGCTATTAATGTAACTCCTAATAAACAATAAGAAAATGCAGTTACCCAAAATTGAAAATGAGGCTTATCTAACCAATCTAAGCCCTTTAGCATGATGTTTAAGTAGTTACCCGAACTAGCCATTTCTCTAGATACTTCTGCATAAAGCGCCGCATCTGGTTCTAAAAGATCTACAAATAAACCAGCTCCATATACCAATATGACTAACAAAAAAATGATCCACCACAAAAATATTTCATTGATTTTAATACGCTTCATACTTCTGTATAGGCTTAAAAATGCAGTTTTATTCTTGCACAAAGTACAAAAAATGTACTGCAGTAAAACTCAGCTTTTCTTGCACAATATCTGATACAATGTATAATACCTAAATTTGTACTCTACTATTTATACTCAGTTTATGTCATCCTTACACCATTTTAGCCTAAAACCCTTTGCAGAACTGAATTCCGCTGAACTTTACACCATCATTCGATTAAGAAATGAAGTGTTTGTTGTTGAGCAGGTATGTGTTTTTCAAGATGCAGACAATAAAGACCAAGATAGCTTACACTTAATGCTATGGCAAGGTCCTATTTTAACTGCCTATTGCAGATTGTTGCCACCAGGACTTGCCTATCAAGAAATGAGCATTGGCAGAGTGGTAAGTTTGCCCGCAGCCAGAAGAACTGGTGCTGGAAGAAAATTAATTGCCGAAGCCATCGTTCAATGCAGGGAACATTTTGGTGATGGACCCATTAGAATTGGAGCGCAATGTTATTTAATTAAATTCTATGCTTCTTTTGGATTTAAAGAAGAAGGTGAAATTTATTTAGAAGATGGGATTGAGCATATAGAAATGGTACTTATTACCCAATAGATTGTTTATTTCCACTGCGCCACCGCCATTGCAGCAATGTCAAATCCTGTTTTCATAAAATCGAATCCTTTATCTCCAGTTATTGCACCATACCCACTACTCAGGTTGGTAAAGAAAATGACACTGATATCTTCTTTTATAAAATGCAATGCAAAAGTTCCTGAATAGCCTCCATGCAAAAATGCTTTATGGCCATTGATGTCTTTTACAAACCACCCAAGTGCAATGGTTGCTCCATCTTTTGCAGTGGTACTTACATTATTTTGCAGTATAGTTGGCGTTGTCATTAAGTTGAATGCTTGTTCAGAAACCAAACTATGTTTTGCAGTTGCTTGTAAAAATTTTTCATAATCAACAACAGTACTGATACCACCACCAAAACCATTTGCATCTAATGCTTGCGTAATTACTTCTAAACTAGATCTTACTAAAGTGCCTTTACGTTTAGTATAACCCTGAGCCCTGTTATAAATAATACTATCTCCATTTATATAGGAGGTTTTATTCATCCCCAATTTTTTAAAAATAGTTTGTTTAACAAATTGAGCAAACAACATTCCTGTTACTTTTTCTATTATAGCTGCTTGCATAAAAAATGCGGCATTACTATACAAATAGCCAGTTCCTGGCTTTGATTTCATCGGTAATTTATATAAATCTGTTAATTGATCATTTACAGAATACCGTAATGGTGTAGGACCTAATAATTTATAATAATTAAAATGATCAGATGGAAGCCCTGATGTATGACTCATTAATTGACGTATCGTAATTGTTTGATGTGTGGCAGGAACATCTTTTAAATAAGCAGTAATTGGAGAATCTAATCCAATTTTACCCTGTTCAACTAAGATCATGATTGCAGTTGCGGTAATGGGTTTTGATACAGAAGCCAATTCAAATACGTTTGAAATACTTGCTTTGCTTTGTTGCTCCAAATTTGCAAAACCATAAGTGCCTAATTTAACAGGCTTACCATTTTTAGTAATGTATAAAACAGCACCAGGAAATTGATCCGTTTTCATTTTAGCTAATACAAATTTATCATAAGCATCTGCTTTTTTAGGTTGTGCATATACTTGAACTGTACTCAATAAAACGATCAATGAGAGAAAATACTTCATGTACAAATTTTTATCAATATAAGGAAAGTATCAATTGCTTGAGGTATGGGCATAAAAAAACCCTGATCAATAAAGATCAGGGTTCAATAAATATGGCAGCTACCTACTCTCCCAGCTAGATGCGAGTACCATCGGCCATGGGGGACTTAACTTCTCTGTTCGGAATGGGAAGAGGTGAACACCCCCGGCTAAACCACCATAAGATCTTCAAAAGATATAAGTTAGTAGTGTTTAGAAGTTAGAAGTAATAGACACTTAAAACAAAAAACATAAAACTTATCACTTAAATAAATTACATATTGGGAAGCTGATGAATTATAAGAAAAAAAATAAAGCTTACGGGCAATTAGTACTACTTGGCTTTACTATTACTAGTTTTACACCTATAGCCTATCAACGTCATAGTCTTTGACGACCCTTAAAAGAAAACTCATCTTGTGGAAGGTTTCACGCTTAGATGCTTTCAGCGTTTATCCTTGCC
>JAVHPL010000011.1:0-1316 GCA_036170555.1 Sediminibacterium sp.
CCCATTCAAATCCTACTTGATTTGCTTTTACCTGTATTCTCAAAGCTTTCACAATGGCGGGCAAAGAAGTTGGAACCCCTTCTAATACTGACTTCATTCCCTTCCCTACTTTTAATTTAATATGCTCCCAATTGCGTTTTACTTCTTCTTCATCGGCCACTTGAATATTTCCATAAATATGTGGATGTCTGTTAATTAACTTTTCACAAACTCCATTAAGCATGTCTTCTAATTGAAACTGTTGCTGCTCCGATCCTATTTTTGTGTAAAAAAGAATATGAAGCATCAAATCGCCTAATTCTTCTTTAATTCCATTCCAATCCTCCGTATCAATAGCATCTACCAATTCATAGGTTTCTTCGATGGTTAAAGATCGAAGGGTGTGGATGGTTTGTTTTTTATCCCATGGACACTGTTCTCTTAACTCATCCATGATCTTTACCAATCTTAAAAATGCAGTTGCTTGATTGTTCATATTAAATTAACTAGTCATTGCAGAAAATAGAATAAACCCAACAAATAAAATCATGAATACAAAGAAATTGATCAATAAAAGTATACTGAATTTAAGTATTGTTTTGCGCCTAGACTGGGCATAAAACCTACGCAAGGATTTATACCAATAAAATAACAATATAAAAAAAGTAAGTCCCGATAACCAAGATCCAAATTCGATGGCCTTCCCTTTTGAATCAGACAATGCTTTACCCAATAAGCCAAAGCTCTCTTTAAAAACGAGCGCAGCTAAAATAATGATGAAGAAAGCACAATACAAGTGTAAAGAGTAAACCAGGTGATCGGAAAAGAAATATTTATGTCTTCTGATGTACATTAAATACAGCACAAATGCAAAGATGGGTAGGGAAATAAATAACATTTTAGGAAATTGATGAAAGAAGTTTTTAGCTACTTCCGTCCAGGCTTCCCTACTTGATTCAAAATCATTGTTTAAGTGAATTTGCTGTAGTTTAAGTTTCTTCAATAAATAGCCATCTTGTTTGGCTTTGGGTAATTTTTGTTGGCTGGTTACATACTCCGCTTTTGTTTTGTATTTTGTATTATCCGAAGTAAGGTTAATCATATTGTAATTATCAGACGTATCACCCAAAGATCTTAATGGATGATATTTAGAACTATCGGTTTTTAATAAAATCTCATCACTATTTACTTGAAACAGCAATTGCCTTAATGAGTCTTTGGCCTTAACTGTTCTTACACTATCAATTTGCTGGGTATACTTTGCTTTTAATTCTTGTAGCTCCATCATTTGGGCCTTTCGGGTATAGGGGTCTACATTGTTATATTGAATGGCATCT
>JAVHPL010000012.1:0-6612 GCA_036170555.1 Sediminibacterium sp.
CTATATCTTCCTTGACTCAATGGCAATTTAGGAATATTAAAATCAACGCAATTCACACAATTGGACTTAAACTCTAATGTTTTACCTATCATTTCATTACTCAAAAAAGCAATTCTCTGATCGTACTGATCATTTATTCCAATTGCAAGTAAAATATTTGTAAAATAATCGCCCCTATTACTTAGATGAATTCTGATTTTAATATTGTCACCACTTTTTACTTCATTAGATTTTGATATTAAATCATTTCGTAAAATATTGATTTGACTAAAAGTAATTATACCATTACCTTGACGTCTTTGAACAACTTTAAGATCACCAGAGTTTTGATTACCAGAATTAAGTGAAAGGTAGTTATGTATACTTTTTGAAACTTCTGTACAAGAATGTACTCTCCCATTTGTTAATAATAATCCTTTTGTACATAAATTTTGAATTGCGTTCATATTATGACTCACAAACAACACCGTCCTTCCGTCATTTACACTCACATCTTTCATTTTTCCCAAACACTTCTTCTGAAACTCTGCATCTCCCACAGCTAACACTTCATCTACAATTAAAATCTCAGGTTCTAAATGTGCCGCAACTGCAAATGCCAATCGAACATACATGCCACTACTATATCGCTTTACTGGCGTATCTATATATCGCTCTACTCCACTAAAATCTACAATTTCATCAAACTTTCTCTGTATCTCTCGTTTGGTCATACCCAAGATGGCCCCATTCAAAAAAATATTTTCCCTTCCTGTTAACTCTGGATGAAATCCTGTTCCCACTTCTAGTAAGGAAGCAATTCTTCCTTTTACTTTTACCGACCCAGTTGTTGGGGTAGTTGTTTTAGATAAAATTTTAAGCAATGTGGATTTTCCTGCTCCATTTCTACCTATGATCCCCAATACTTCACCTGCTTTTACTTCAAAATTAATATCTTTTAATGCCCACACATAATCACTTGTTCCCTTTGTTGCTCTATCATTGGCTTCTCCAATTTGCAAATAGGGATCTTCTTTACCACGGGTTTTATACCACCAGCGCTTCAAGTCGTGGCTGATTGTACCTGTACCCACATCACCTAAGCGATATTGTTTTGATAAATTTTCTACTCTAATTACTGTACTCATACTTAAACCGTATCCATAAAAGATTTTTCTACCTTATTAAATACCAACGTGCCCAATATCAATAAAACGATCGCGCAAATTGAACTGTATGCAAGCGAATACCAGGAGAATGCACCCGATCCAGTAAACGCATAACGAAATGTTTCAATAATAGCACTCAATGGATTAGCATGAATTATCCATGCATATTTAGCAGGAACCGTATTCATGGAGTAAATTACAGGTGTTGCATACATCAACAATTGCACACCAAAACTTAATAAAAAAACCAGGTCTCTATACTTGGTAGTCAATGCACTAATCATCATACCAGCACCCAATCCAATAATGGCCATTAATAGTATTAAGTAAGGAATCAACAATAACATGAAATTAGGATGCAATTCATTCCCTTTAATTAAATAGTAAGCCCATACACTTAAAAACAACACCATTTGTATCCCTAATCTTATCAAATTAGAAACCACAATACTCAATGGCATTATCAAGCGAGGAAAATATACTTTCCCAAAAATATTTGCATTATCTCTAAAAACGGTGGAAGTTTTATTTAAACATTCACTAAAATAATTCCATAAAGTAATACCACTCATGTAAAATACCATCATTGGAGTACCATCAGTAGAAATACCTGCAATGGTACCAAATACTACCATAAAAGTAAATGTAGTAAGCAGTGGTTGAATAAAGAACCAAAGGGGCCCCAATATGGTTTGCTTATACGTTGCTACAAAATCTCGCCTAACAAACATCAACAATAGGTCTTTATAATGCCATACTTCCCTAAGCTTTAAATCGAAAAGTGTAGTTTGTGGACGAATAATTTCGCTCCAGTCCTCCGCTTCTATTGTATCAATACTTAGCTTCTGCTCCATAATCTTTTCCAAAACCCTGGCTTTTGTTCATCAAAATAGGCATTGTCTTTATTAGATTTTCCATAAGCTCCGTAATAATTATTGCCATAATAACCACCATATCCATAATTATTTCTATAGCCATAAGTATACCCGTATCCATAATATCCATATTTACCACTAGGATTAATATCATTTATTACCAATACCATATTCTTTAATTTGCCCGATTCTTTTAACTCATTTATAAATCCAATTTTCTTTTTCAAACTATATCGTTGTCTTACAATATAAATGGTAGCATCGGTATATTTTGCCAAAGCAAATGCATCGCTTACCAAACCTACTGGTGAAGAATCTATTACAATATAATCATAGCTGTCTTTTAATTTCTCAAATAACAAGTCCATTCTTTCCCCTATCATTAATTCGGATGGATTGGGTGGAAGTGGCCCCGTTTTATACACATGCAAATTAGGAAACTCATCTATATAATATGCCAGCTCTTCTAACTGATCTGTTTGCCCTATCAAGAAATTGGTTATCCCTTTATTAAATTCCTCATTCCGTATAATTTTTAAACTTTTTAATTTTCTCAAATCAAATTCTAATAAGGCCACTTTTTTGCCGGTTAATTCCAATACACCAGCTAAGTTGGTACTGATAAAAGATTTTCCCTCTCCACTAATGGTAGAAGTAATTAAAAAAGTTTTTGCCTTGGTATCTTTTGTAACAGGTAATAAAAATTGCAGGTTGCTTCGCATGATTCTAAACTGCTCGGCAATCATTGACCTTGACTTATTTACTACCAATTCATCTTGCCCATCTAAATGACTAATCTCTCCCACAATGGATATTGTAGATCTACTGGTAATATCATTACGAGAAATAATTTTATCGTTCATCAAGTCTAACAAATAAAGCAAGCCAATGGGTATAATCAACCCTAATAAAAAAGCAAAATTTTTAATTTGGACTTCTTTGGGTTCAATAGGAACCATCGAATAACTTGCTGGATCTATTGAAGAATAATTAGATTTACTAGAGATGGCTGCAATAGCAGTTTCTTCTCTTTTTTGCAATAGATATAAATACAGACGTTCTTTTAGTTCTTTCTGTTTTTTTAGTTCCATTTCCAATGCATTTTTATCTGGGATCTCTCCCATTTTAGCATTGTATTCATTATTACGTTCATTGAATATTTGAATCTTCAATCCATATGCCCGCTTAACATTACCCAAACTAATCAATACATTAGCCCGCATATTCTCCAAATTACTTTCTATAGACTGCATGATAAGATTGTCATTCGGATTTTCATAAGCGGCTTTGTCTCGCTCTGTTACTAACTCATTGTATTTACTAATGGTTGCAGCCAAACTAGGATCACCTAGGCCTAAGGGTGAAAATATTTTCTTAAACTTATTTCTTTCATCCCTCACATAATCATCTATTAACCTTATTACAGCCGTATCTATAAAAGCTTCATCTAATCTATTTTCTGTTTGCCCATATTTATTCTGATAATACATTAACTCAGATCCTGCATCTAAAAAACGAAAATCACCGTGCATCCCAATTTTACTGCTATCTAATTTTCGTAAGTCTTCAGAAACTACTCGTAATCTATCATCAATAAAACGCAGGGTGTTTACCGAAATCTCTCTTTTTAATTCAACATCCTGTTCTGCAAATTCATAACCCAATAAATTTAAAATATCTGCCGCCCTATTAGGATTAGAAGATAACATAGACAGCGAAATAATAGTAGTTCGTACACTTAAACTTTTTACAGATAATGATCCCCGTATTTCATCTGCAGCACTGGATACTGTATTCCATTCTACAACATGGGGCTTTCCATTATCACCAACAATTTTATATCGTTTTTTTATTACCATTCTGCCAAATGGAAAATTCAATGTATCATTCCACTTAAATGCTTTGTTTTTTATATTTTGGTAGTCATATTTTCCTCCTCTATTATTGATCTCACTTATTTTAATACTCCAAAAAGTAGATGTATCAATCAACTTTATAATCTCTGCCTTAACTGGAGACAATTGATACATTTCCATTCGCCGAATGGTTCCTTCATTATAATACCGAATATTAAAATTGCCTTTTCTTACTACTCGTTCAATTAATTTTTTTGACCGCAACAGTTCTAATTCATTATCAATATTAATAGACCTTACTCCATACAACCCTTGCGTAACTAAATCGGTATTATTGGCAGAAACGGCATTACTTCCTCCTACCAATATTTGCGAATTGGCTTGATATACTTTATCGGAATAGCGCAAGTAAATATTTACTCCTCCCACACAGAGTACCATACTCAAAATAAACAGGGGTAAATTAACCAAGTAACGCAATAAAGTTTCTCTGATACTTTTATTGCTTCCGCTATTAATGTCTGGAAATTGTTCTTGACTAAATTGATTCATTCAAATTATTTACTCAATGTTGTGATGAGTAATACTATAGTTAATGCTACATTAAAGAAGCTTATAAAAGTTAACACAGGTGCTGTTTTTTGAGTAAATTCTTGATTTGCCCTTTGCCTAAATTTACTCTCATTCATACCAGCATATACCAAATCATTTTGCTGCAGTTGATATACGGGTGAGTTGTAAAAGCTGGCATCCCTAAAATCTATTCTATATGTTTTTCGTTGCCCCTGCTCCTCACGTATTACCAAAATATCATTCCGTTTTCCATCATCTGTTAAACCTCCTGCTACTGAAATGGCATCTATTAGTGTTATTTTTTCGGATGTAAATATTTTTGCTCCGGGTGTTTTAAATTCTCCTAAAAAGTTTACCGTTATATTCTGCAACTGCACATTCACCATCAAATCTTTTATAAAAGGAGACCATTTGGATTGCAACAAAGCTTTCAGTTCGCTTACCGTTATTCCCTCTACAGTAACAAGCCCTATTTTAGGGAAATCTATTTGCCCTTCATTATTTACAATATACAATCCAGTAGATTTTCCTGCACCTCCCATATTAATAACCGTTGTTTGTTCCTGATTATTGCTGGCCTGTGTAAAAACATTTATCTGTAAATTATCCCCTGCTTTAATTTTAAGCGGTTTATATTGGTAATTGGCTACACTACTATCCAACCCCTTCTGAAACAATTCCATTTCAGTTTGGTATTTTTTAATGTTGATACAACTGGCAAACAATAAACTGCCCAAGCATATTAAAGATAATATACGTTTCATACACTAAGGATATAATAGCGGTGAAGATAAAGCGCTGCCACCTCAGTCACAATTGATGAGTAATGACATACATATAGTAATACCCCAAATATATGATATGTTTAGATATATATTTATTCCACAATGCAGCCATATCTTAACATTTAATACCCATTTTATATAAAACTTTAAACAAGAAAATCTATGTTTAAACAACAATACATTGGTTTATTAAACATCTTTTGAATCATTTGCCTAAAACTATGCAGAACGCTTTGCAAAATACTATGCCGAACACATAAGCAATCTGCTACCAACCCCCTTGTATTTCGCTTTTTCTTTCTTGCATATTCATCCTATATGCTTTGCTTTTGAGCTTGGTATAACTTTATTTAGGTAATTTCGCAGCGTATATTCAGTTATTTGTATCTATAGATATAATTATAGCCCTAATGCATAATTATGCTTCATAAAAAATGAAATTTCTAACCAAACATATCTTTCTATTTCTTACACTATTCTTGTTGTGCATGGCATTCACGCCATTACTAGTAAAAGCACAAAATACCTACTATTCAAAAGCCACTGGAAATGCCAATTTAGTAACTACTTGGGGTATTAATACAGACGGCACTGGAGCGGCACCCCTCGATTTTATTACGGGAGATGTATTTATTGTTAGATCTGGTAGTTCATTAACTACCAGCGGCACTTGGGATATAGATGACGCTGGCATAAACAATGCAGGAATTTTGAGAATTGCAACTGGTGGTACTTTAACTGCAAGCCATGCCATCACATTTACTTCTTCTAGTGGAACAGGAACTCTTTTTGAAATTGAAACTGGCGGTTTATATGTACATGCACTTTCTAGTAATATGAGTTTAACTATTTTATCTGCTAGCATTACCAGTTTTTTACCCGGTTCAACTTTTGAAATTAATACAACTGGAACTCATAATAATTCTGCTGGTGCAGTTTTTGCGAATTTTACTGTTTCTGGAACCGCAACTGTAACTATTAATACGACCATTTTATATGTTAGCGAAATTTTAACGATTGGTTCTACTGCTACATTACGTTTTTCCAATACAGGTATTACCAGTTCCCTTTCCGATGGAGGTTCTATGACTACTGCAGGAACTGGCCTACTGAAAACTTCCAGTACTTCAACTACAAATCTTCCTGCAGGTATTACTTGGAGTTTTCAAGTAAATTATGATAGAGTTACAGCAAACCAAAGAATTCAAACAGGTACATATAACAATCTAAATGCAACTGGTGGTGCAAGAGAAATCATTTCAGGTGCTACTGTTAACATTGCTGGCACTTTTACCCCTGGCGCTGGAACTTATACTTTAGGTACAAACTCTACCATAGAATACAGTGCCAATGGCAGCCTAACCATACCTACTCT
>JAVHPL010000013.1:0-26118 GCA_036170555.1 Sediminibacterium sp.
CGAAAATTCAACCCACGCAACTCGGCTAAAGGCATCATTTTTTATCCAACCCAGCATTGAGTTAGTAAAAATTACAATCCTTTGAAACCCTTAATGGTAATGGTTTGTATAATTTTGTTTGCTGGGTTGCTATTGGGATCAAATACTACTTGTTCTACCATCCCAATCCCTTTTGCATAACTAATATTGCCTACTAATAAAGTAAGTTCTGCTCCAGTATTAGGGCCGCTTTCTGGAACAAATAACATTTTACGTTCTACTTTAATAATATTATTTAATTGAATGCCATTAAAGGTACCCGATAAATTGGTACCTAATATTCTTAATCTAAGTCTTGCACCGCCAAATAGCCAATTGCCAGTAGATGGGTCATAAATACCTGCCCTTAAAATGGCTGTTTCCCATGGGGTTGCTGCTGGGTTGTCTACCAAATAATAGTACTCAATATTTTCATTGTTTACGATAGAATCATATACATACAAATAGTCGAATTCTGGGGTACCTACGCTCCAATATTGTCCATCTATTCCTTTTGTAAATAAAGCTACATCATTGGTTGGCGTTGTATTGTATTGATAATAAGTTCTATTACTGATAGCGGGTGCAATGGTGCTGGGTGAAATGGTTGCTCTAAATGTGTCTAAAGTTACACCTCCTCCCAAATCAAAGGCAGGGCTAAGGCTATACCGAATCCATCCATAAGAATTGGTTGGTAAATAGTCTAATGAACTGCTTCCATTGTTGGGGCCTCCTGCAGTTACACTGAACATGCATCTACTTGATCCGAATTTTAAATTATAATCTGCAGTACCAGCAATCTCGGGCCTTCCTCTTCCCCTTAATGTTATAATAGTTGCACCAGTATTTTGTGCGTAACCCGAATCTAGAAACCACATACCATTGATGGTATCGGTATAAATAAGGTATTTACCTATTGAACTAAAGTTCACATATATTTTTACGAAATTGCTATCCGAAAGATCTTCATTAATATTATATTCTCCTCTAACATCTGCATTCTTGCAATTGCCCAAACTGTCCGTTAAAACCCCAACCGCATCGCCCAATCCAGCGCCAGACTCTAGGCTAATTTCCTTCTTACATCCGCTTATATAAATAGCCAATGCAATCAGCAAACAGCAATAGATTAGCAGTTTCCTCATAATAGTGGTTTGTACTACGAATATCAGATTAAATTTAAATCAATAATGCAGCTTGAGTAGTTAAATTAGCCGTTTTAATTAATTGAAAAACATTATCTAATGTGGTACTTGCAATTTTACTCAATGCTTCTTCCGTAAAAAAAGCTTGATGCGCAGTTATGAGAACATTGGGGAAACTCATTAATCGTTGTATGGTATCATCCTGAATAATATCCGTAGATAAATCCCTGAAAAATAATTTTTCCTCCTGCTCATAAACATCTATCCCTAGTGCACTAATCTGCCCTGTTTTTAGGGCTTTTATAACTGCTTTTGAATCTATTAAGCCGCCTCTACTTGTGTTAATGAGTACGGCTCCCTTGGTCATGAGGGCAAAACTTTGCTCATTCATCAAATGATGGGTTTGCTCTGTTAATGGACAATGTAGAGAAATAATATCCGCTTTTAATACTTCTAGTAAAGGCTTGTATTCTACCCCTAAGGCTTCTAAGTCTTTATTAGCAATAATGTCAAAAGCCAATACCCTGCATCCAAAACCCAACATAATTCGGGCAAATGCCTTACCAATATTACCCGTTCCAATAACCCCAACTGTTTTTCCATGAATATTGTAGCCCAATAAACCATTGAGGGAAAAATTTTGCTCTCGAACCCTATTATACGCTTTATGGGTTTTACGGTTAAGAGTCATCAGCATGGCTAAAGCATGTTCTGCAACTGCTTCTGGCGAATAAGCAGGCACTCTGCAAACCCTTATTCCTGCCTCTTTTGCTGCCTGAATATCTATATTATTAAATCCTGCGCATCTTAGGGCAATGATGTGGATATTTTTTGATGCCAGTTTTTTAATCACAACTTCATTTACGGTATCATTTACAAATACACATATAGCATCTGCTCCTTCAGCTAAATCAACCGTTAGTTCATTTAAACTGGCTTCTAAGAATAGTAAGGTAAAACCCTGGGTATTGAATTTAGTAAAAAAGGCCTTATCATAAGGCTGTGTAGAAAAGAATACAATTTTCATCTCCTAAATATACCGCAGCTTTTACGATTGATCCTTACCTTTGCCACTATTTTTTAACCTTTGATGGCATTGGTGCTCTAATAGATAAGTATGAGTTTGAAGTATGCTGAGTTTTCCGGACTGAATCTTCCGGGTATTGAACAAGAAATTTTAGCAAAATGGTCTGCAAATAAGGCCTTTGAGAAAAGTATTTCCCTAAGGGAGGGTAGGAAACCATTTGTTTTTTATGAAGGTCCTCCCAGTGCCAATGGGATGCCTGGTATTCACCATGTAATTTCTCGTACCCTCAAAGACATGGTATGCAGGTATAAAACCATGCAAGGGTTTCAGGTAAAACGCAAGGGAGGATGGGATACACACGGGCTACCCATTGAATTGGGTGTAGAAAAAGAATTGGGTATTACCAAGGAAGATATTGGGAAAAAAATTTCTGTTGAAGACTATAACCAAAAGTGTAGAGAAGCCGTATTGCGTTATAAAAAAGAGTGGGACGATATCACTCATAAAATGGGCTATTGGGTAGACCTTGATCATCCCTATGTAACTTTTGAAAATAATTATATAGAAACGCTTTGGTGGATTTTAAATGAACTATATAAGAAAGGCTTTTTATATCAAAGTGTAAGCATTCAACCATATTCTCCTGCTGCGGGAACGGGTTTAAGTTCTCATGAGCTTAATCAGCCTGGCACTTATAAAGATGTAAAAGATACTTCTGCCGTGGCTATGTTTAAAGCAATAAACAATGAAATCACTCATTTTTTGTTTGATGCAGCCAACTCTAATGAAGTTTATTTTCTTGCATGGACCACTACACCCTGGACCCTTCCATCTAATTTAGGATTAACCATTGGACCTAATATTGAGTACGTTTTAGTAAAAACATTTAATCCGTATACTTATTTGCCCATTCATGTTATTCTTGCAAAATCCTTGCTGAGCAAATATTTTAAGCCAGAAGGTGAAAATGGTGATTTTGATGGATATACCGAAAAAGTGAAATTACTTCCCTGGAAAATACTAAGCAGTTTCAAAGGAACTGATATGGAAGGAGCAAGCTATGAGCAGCTACTTCCTTATGAATCTAATTCGCTACAAGCTATTTTAGCCATTGAACCAACTGCTAAACCCTTTCGAGTAATTCTTGGAGAATTTGTAACCACCGAAGATGGAACAGGTATTGTGCATACTGCGCCGGCATTTGGAGCAGACGATTACAAAGTGGGAAAAAAATATCAAATAGGAATTTTAACCTTGGTAGATCGTCAGGGAAAATTTGTGGATGGCCTGGGCGAGTTTAGCAATAGATATGTAAAGAACTATAAAGACGAAGTAGATTATCAAGATGTGAATGTAGATATCTGTGTGAAGTTGAAAAAAGAGAATCGTGCTTTTAAAGTTGAAAAATACGAACATAGCTATCCGCATTGTTGGAGAACTGATAAACCTATTTTATACTATCCATTAGATGCTTGGTTTATTAAAACCACGGCTGTAAAAGACCGAATGGTTGAATTAAATAAAACCATTAATTGGAAACCTAAATCTACTGGTGAGGGCCGTTTTGGCAATTGGCTAGAAAATATGGTAGATTGGAACTTAAGCCGCAGTAGATATTGGGGAACGCCTTTGCCAATTTGGCGAACAGAAGATGGCTCAGAAGAAATTTGTATTGGGTCTATTGCCGAATTAAATGAAGGTATTAGAAAAGCCAGTGCTGTTTTGGGTGGTGAAGTAAATAGCCATTATTTACATGAAGGAATTTTAGATTTGCATAAACCTTATGTAGATGATATTATTTTGGTAAGCCCAACGGGTAAGCCAATGAAACGGGTATCCGATTTAATAGATGTTTGGTTTGATAGTGGTGCCATGCCTTATGCTCAATGGCATTATCCTTTTGAAAACAAAGACCTTATAGAGAAAGGGGAAGCATTTCCTGCAGACTTCATTGCCGAAGGAGTAGATCAAACCCGTGGATGGTTTTATACTTTACATGCACTTGGGGTAATGTTATTTGATAGTGTTGCCTATAAAGCAGTTGTAAGTAATGGACTTGTTTTAGACAAGAATGGGAATAAAATGAGCAAGCGATTGGGTAATGTAGTAAATCCATTCGAAACCATTGAAAAATATGGGGCCGATGCAACCAGATGGTATTTAATTACCAATGCTTCTCCATGGGATAACCTTAAATTTGATATGGCTGGAATTCAGGAAGTTCAGCGTAAATTTTTTGGAACCCTCTATAATACCTATCAATTTTTTGCACTCTATGCCAATGTGGATGGGTTTGCTTTTAAAGAGGCATCTATACCGTTACATGATCGTCCAGAAATTGATCGGTGGATTCTTTCTGCCTTAAACACACTGGTGAAAAAGGTTACAGACAACATGAACGATTTTGAGCCAACCATGGCAGGAAGGGCAATAGAGGAATTTGTAGATGCTCAATTAAGTAACTGGTATGTACGTTTATGTAGAAGAAGATTTTGGAAAGGAGAGTATGAATTAGATAAGATAAGTGCTTATCAAACCTTATACGAATGTTTAGAAACCATTATAAAATTAATTGCGCCTATTTCTCCCTTTTTTAGTGATGCCATTTTTGCTAATTTAAATGCAGTAACCAAACGCGTTGATGTGGATTCTGTGCATCATATAGATTTTCCTGTTTACCATGCTGATGCTGTAGATTCTTCTTTAGAAGAAAGAATGCAATTGGCACAGGAAACCTGTTCATTGGTATTGTCGTTGAGAAAAAAAGTAAATATTAAAGTAAGACAACCTTTGCAAAAAGTAATGATACCAGTAATGAATTTGCAAATGAAAGGTCAGTTAGAAAAAATGGAAGAATTAATTAAGGCCGAAGTGAATGTAAAAGAACTGGAATATATTACAGAAACTACAGGGGTAATAAGTAAAAAAATTAAGGCCAATTTTAAAACTTTAGGAGCTAAGTTGGGGGCTTCTATGAAAGAAGCTGCTGCAATCATTGCAGCCTTTGATCAACAACAAATAAGTTCATTAGAACAGGATGGTAATACAACCCTGAATCTTACAACAGGAAAAGTTATCATAGACCTTACGGACGTGGAAATTATAGCTGAAGATATTCCCGGATGGAGTGTTGCGAGCAAAAATGCCCTTACAGTTGCCCTTGATATTACCCTTTCCGAGGCTTTAAAACAAGAGGGTGATGCCAGAGAGTTTGTAAACCGTGTACAAAATATTAGAAAAGAGAGCGGTTTTGCGCTAACAGACCGTATATTCGTGCGGGTGCAAACTTGTGAAGCAATGCAGCACTCAATTATTAAATTTAACGACTATATTTGCCGCGAAATTTTGGCAGATGGAATTGACTGGGTTTCCGAATTAAATGAAGGAACTGAAATAGAAGTCAATGACATTGCAATAAAAGTGGTAGTAAACAAAAAAGGATAAACCCTATGGCTACGAAGAAACCAGCCCCTAAAAAGGCGGCACCAGCCAAAAAAGCAGTTGCAAAACCAGCCCCTAAAAAGGTGGAACCAGCAAAGAAAGTAGTTGCAAAACCAGCCCCTAGTAAGGCGGTGCCTGCAAAAAAAGCAGTACCTGCGGCTAAACCTGCGGCAAAGCCTGCTGCTAAACCTGTTGTACATAAAACGGTAAAAGTAGTTGCTGCCCCTGCTAAGCCTGTGGCAAAACCTGCTGCTGTTAAAACAGTTACTAAGCCTGTGGCAAAACCTGCTGCCAAACCTGTTGCAGCAGCTTCTGTAAAAAAATCCGAAGTACCAGTTAAGTCAGCTTCTAAGCCGGCCGCACCTGTAAAAGGAAAAGTAGTTGTTCCTGCTAAGTCTGTAAGTAAACCTGTGGCAAAACCAGCCCCAGCAAGTGTAGTAAAACCCACTCCAGTGCCTGCAGCCAAACCAACTCCTCCACCTGTGCCTCATAAACCCGCGGTAAAAGCACCCCCCGCACCCCCTGTAAAACCTGTGAAGAAAGTACCTGGTCCTATAAAAGACGTTAAAGTGCCTAAGATTAGTACAAAAACTAGTGTTAAGTATAATCCCGGATACACACCTCTTGAAAAAAGAGTAGAAACTGTGAAGCCTCAATCTCCGTTGGTTAAATACAATGATACTGACCTCAATGAATTTAGGGGAATCATCTCTAAAAAATTAGAAGCAGCTAAGAAGGAACTGGCTTACTTGCAAGGATTGATTACTAGGAAAGATGAAATGGGTGGGGATAACGACGATTCTCGTTATATGACCATGGAAGACGGTACAATGAGTATGGAAAAAGAACAATTAAGTCAAATGGCAAGTCGTCAAATTACTTATATTGATCATTTAGAGAAAGCCATGTTACGTATTGAAAACAAAACCTATGGAATTTGTAGAGTTACAGGAAAATTAATAGATAAAGCTCGTTTACGTGCAGTTCCGCACGCAACAATGAGTTTAGAAGCTAAATTGGGTTTGGTAAAACCTTCTTCGGAATAAACACTAGTTCTTTATATTCAAAGCTTGATACAAACGTCAACTGCTTTTAAAATTGCTGAATTCTCCTCGCTTTGCGATGTCGCTTTCAAAGCACGCAATTTTAAAAAAATGTTTCCTTTTTGTATCAAGCTTTTTTTATTGAACTCTATTTAACCTCCTGCATATCTACCAATTTCTTGTAGATACCTCCTTGAGCTAAAAGATCGTTGTGGTTTCCTCTTTCAGCAATGCTTCCTTTTTGTAAAACAATAATTTCATTGGCATGGCGAATGGTAGACAGTCTATGTGCAATTACAATAGATGTTCTGTTTTGCATCATATTATTAATGGCATCTTGTACAAGGCGTTCACTTTCTGTATCTAAAGAAGATGTTGCTTCATCTAAAATTAAAATAGGTGGATTTTTTAAAACAGCCCTTGCAATGGTTACCCGCTGTCTTTCTCCTCCACTTAATTTATTTCCTCTATCGCCAATATTTGTATCGAAGCCCTCTTCTTTTTTAATAATAAAATCTAAAGCATTTGCAACAGTAGCAGCTTTTTTAATATCTACTAAACTTGCATTTTCTATACCAAGGGCAATATTATTGGCAATGGTATCATTAAATAAAATAGGTTCTTGTGTAACAATTCCCATTAATGCTCGTACGCTATGCAAACTATATTCTTTTATATTGATGCCATCAATTAAAATTTCTCCAGAACTTACATCATGAAAACGAGGAATTAAATCGGCCAAGCTACTTTTCCCTGCGCCTGAAGAACCTACTAAGGCAATTGTTTTTCCCTTCTCAATAATTAAATTGATATTTTTTAAAATGGGTACATCATGATAAGAAAAGCTTACATTCTTAAATTCTATTTGATGTTCAAATTGATGAATGGTTTTTGCAGATGGTTGATCTGTTACCGTTAGTGGTGCTTGTAAAATTTCTTCTATCCGCTGAATGGCTGCACTACCTCTTTGTGAGTTGTAAAAGGCTGTGGATAAGGATTTAGAAGGATTAATAATTTGCGTAAAAATTAAAATATAGCTAATAAAACTATCTCCTTGCAATCCTGCTTCATGTCCTAATACCAATCTGCCTCCAAACCAGAGGATGCAAGTTAAAACCATTACACCCAAAAATTCACTCATAGGAGAAGCGAGGTCTCTTCTAAAGTTCATTATATTTCTGATATAATTTAAATGGTTGTTGGTAGCAAAGAAGCGATTACGTAAAACTTGTTCTGCATTAAATGCTTTAATTACCCTCAATCCGCCCAAGGTTTCATCTAATATAGACATTAAACTACCTAACTCTTCTGCAGAAGCAGTAGACTGTTTTTTTAAAGATCGGCTAACTCTTCCTATGATAAAACCAGTTAATGGAAGTAGCACCAACAAAAACAAAGAGAGCAACGGACTTATGTAAATGAGTACGCCCAATATGATGAGTATATTTAATGGATCTCTAATTAAGCCTTCTAAAGTACTCATTACACTCCATTCTATTTCATTGGCATCATTACTCATTCGGCTAATGATATCTCCTTTTTTTTGTTCGGTAAAATAGCCAATGGGGAGTTCTAAAATTTTGGCATATAAATCGGATCTTAATTTAGTCATCACATAGTTTCGCATGGGAGCTAATACCCTATATGATAAATACGTAAACATATTTTTAAAGAAAATAGAAATAATGATTATCACACAAACGGAACCCAACGCATATATGGGGCCCTGAACTTGAATTAGATCATTAAAATAATATTTAAAATAGTCTACTAGGTTTTTTAATCCTTCAATAGATAATCCAATGACTGGTTTGGCAATCATTTCTCTTTTGTCGGTAAAAAGCAATTTGAGTATAGGAGAAAGCATGGCCAAGGATACCAGCGAAAAAAGGATGGATAATAAATTAAAAACAACGTATAAAACAATGTTCCTTTTTTGGTTGCTTAAATAAAATAATATTCGTTCAAAACGCTTCATAAAGGAATTAAATGATGAAAACAACGCAAAGTAACTAATTTTACATCCATTAAAAGGGAGAATATGGAGGAAGGAAAACGACAAAGACAAATTGCTGGTGCATTACAAGAGCAATTCAATGATATATTTCGCCGTTTAAATCTAAGTATGATTAACGGTGGTATGGTATCTATTGCTAGTGTTAAAGTAACCCCCGATTTATTAGAAGCTAGGGTTTACCTAAGTTTATTTCAGGTAAAAGATGAGGCGGCAACGATGAAATTGATAGAATCTAGGGCTTGGGAAATTAAAAAAGAGTTGGCAGTTAAAATGAAGCACCAGCTCAGAAGAATTCCAGTAATTCATTTTTACAATGATGATACCCTAGATTATGTGTTTAAAATGGAAACCATTTTAAAGAATTTAGACATTCAAGCAGCCGATAAAGAAGAAGAAGGGACTGAGGATTAATTGCCCATTCATACAATCATACATGAATTTATTATTTGCTTGGCGATATTTTCGTTCTAAAAAAAGTACCAATGCCATCAACGTAATTGCATGGATTGCTGTAACAGCTATTGCTGTAGGCACTGCATCGCTGATAATAATCCTGAGTGTATTTAATGGTTTTGAAAGTTTGGTGAAAAGTTTATACGGAGACTTTTATCCCTCTATAAAAGTAGTGCCTTCACAGGCTAAAACATTTCATATTAGTGAAGCAGAAATTGCTAAAATTAAAGCTAATTCATCTATTGCAGCTTTTAGTTTTATAGCAGAAGAAAAAGCCTTGTTGATGGGAGGGTATCAAACCATAGTAACTGTAAAGGGGGTAGAAGAAAATTATCTTTCAGTGAACAATATCGCCAGATACATGAAGCGAGGCAAGTTTGAATTAGGCAATATGAATGAACCCGCAATTGTAATGGGAGCAGGCATTGAAAATGCCGCTGGAATAGATGTTCAACGCGCAATAGCCCCGGTGGTTTTATATATGCCCAATCAACAGGCAAATTCATTTACTGCTTCAGATGGATTGAATGCATTTAATGTAATTCCTGCTGGATCTTTTATGATTCAACAAGATTTTGATAATAAATATGTATTTACCAATCTGCCATTTTTAAAGTATATGCTTAATATGCAAGCAGATGAATATTCTGCTATTGAATTTAAAACCAATGGAGATGAAAAATTACTTCAATCTTTCTTACAAAATTTATTAGGGAAAAAATGTAAAGTACTTACTCGATATGAACAAAATCAATCATTATATGCTGTAATGCAAGTAGAGAAATGGGTTATTTATGGCATTTTGTGTTTGATATTAATAGTAGCCGCATTTAATATGATTGGAGCACTGGCCATGTTGGTATTAGAAAAACAAAAAGACATTGCCGTATTAAAAGCCATGGGAGCAGGAGATCTGCAAATTCGTAGTATATTTTTGCTTGAAGGATTATTACTAGCAGCAATAGGTACCAGTATTGGATTATTGCTTGCAGCAACAATATGTTTCATGCAAGATCAATTTCATCTAATTAAGTTGGGAGGATCAACTTTTATTATTGATTATTACCCAGTAAAATCTTCTATTGTAGATTATGTATTGGTAGTATCAACGGTAGGCATCATTGCGTTTTCTGCCGCGTGGATCAGTTCTAGAAAAATGGTACATACCACATTTTCTTTAAGAAGCTAACATAACGGGCAATTAATAATCTCCCAAGGTTTCTGGTAGCTGAGCCAATGCTTTGGCTAATTGATCATCATTGGGTGCAATTCCATGCCATGCATGACTGCCCTCCATAAAGTCTACTCCTTTTCCCATTTCGGTTTTCATGAGTATGCAAATGGGTTTATTTTGCCCTGTTAAAGACTTTGCTTTATCTAATGTGGCAATTAAATCATCCATATCATTGCCATCCATATTCAATACCAGCCAGTTGAATGCTTCAAATTTGGCTTGAAGACTATCTAAACTTAACACTTTACTGGTTGGCCCATCTATTTGTTGGCCATTTACATCAATGGTTGTAATTAAGTTATCTACTTTATTATGAGCTGCAAAAAGTACCGCTTCCCAAATTTGACCTTCTTGTAATTCTCCATCACCATGTAATGAAAATACGAGATGAGGATCTTGATTTAGTTTTTTTGTAAGGGCAGTTCCAATAGCTACACTTAAACCTTGGCCTAAAGATCCACTAGCTATACGAATACCAGGTAGGTGCTCATGGGTGGTAGGATGCCCTTGCAGTCTGGTATTGAGTTTTCTAAAACTAGCCAATTCTTTTACATCAAAATAACCCGATCTGGCTAGCACCGAATAAAATAAAGGAGAAATATGACCGTTAGATAAAAAGAAAACATCTTCATTTTTTGCATCCATAGAAAAATGGGTATCATGATGCATGATGTGAAAATAAAGTGCAGTTAAAAAGTCTGCACAGCCTAAGGAACCACCAGGATGACCACTTTGAACGGCATGAACCATTCTAACTATGTCTCTACGAACTTGGCTGGAAATATTTTTTAAATCGGAAATGCTGGCCATAAAGGATATTTCTATTTGAGCAGCGAAGATAAAACCAAATGGATCAATTTAGTAGGGAAATACAAAATACTTGGTAGAAGATTTGCTGAATCACGATGAATATGGTGTTTATTGTTTAATAATTAGGTAGAATAGCATGGAATTGTTTAAAATATATGTTATTTTGTGCTACCCAATTTGTACAAAACATTTCTTTAAAAATAGTAGATGGAAAAAATTTTATTGGGGGCCGTCATAGCTTTCATTGTTACTTTTTATGCAATTCCGGTAATCATTCAGGTTTCTAATATGAAGAAATTATTTGATTTACCTGAAGATCGTAAAATTCATTCCAGCCCCATACCCTCTCTTGGGGGATTGGGTATTTTTGCAGGATTCATGATGGGACTTTTGTTAATGGTAGATTTATCCGATAAACAAGCCATTGCTACTTTTCAATATTATCTTACTGCCTTTATGGTTATTTTCTTTTTTGGAATAAAAGATGATATTCTTGTTTTAACACCTTTCAAAAAATTATTAGGACAATTAGCCGTTGCTGCTATTCTTATATTCAAAGCTAATTTGGTTATTAGTGATATGCATGGATTTTTGGGTATCCAACAAATTGATACCAATATGGGCTTATTTCTATCTTTTTTTACCATCATTGTAATTGTAAATGCATTTAACTTAATTGATGGGGTAGATGGTTTAGCTGGAAGTGTTGGTATTATTACTGCTTCCTTTTTTGCTTTTTTCGAATTAATGAGCGGAGAAATTTATTATGCTTTATTTGGTTTTAGTTTTGCTGCATCATTGGCTGCTTTTTTAATTTATAATTATTCTCCAGCCCGAATTTTTATGGGAGATACAGGGGCCATGTTAATTGGAGTAGTGAATGCGATTTTGGTTATCCATTTTATTAATACGGCAGAAAATTCCAGAATATTACCTGTTTTGGCTACTCCTGCAATGGGTTTTGGCATTTTATTAATTCCATTATTAGATACACTCAGGGTATTTACTATTCGAATTTTGCATGGTAGAACTCCTTTTTCTCCCGATCGAAATCATATACATCATTTATTATTAGATAAAGGGATGTCTCATATGGAAGTAACTTTAACCATTTCTTTGGCCTCTATTATTTTTGTAGTAATTACTTATTCAACATTATCCTGGGGTACAACTAAAGTAATTTTATTGCAAATTCTGTTATTTTATGCAGCTATATTCGTGCTAAAATTTACTAAATTTCGTAAAAAGCAAATGCAAGTAATTAAAGGCAATATAGATGCAAATGAAACCATCAGCTTTTTTCAAAAAAGGCTAAGTAATTTCAAATCCTATACTACGAATGCAGGAAAATTGGCCAATAAAGAGTAGGTCATTTTGTTTCTGGTTCATTTTAAAATGATTTATTAGTTTTGCCGCAGTTTAAAGTATAATTATGACTGAAGATTTGAATTTGATATTAGCTGATGTAACAGATACGATGCAGAAGGGGATTCAACATTTAGAAGCTGAATTAGGAAAAATTCGTGCTGGAAAAGCCAGTCCTGCTATGTTAGACGGATTAACGGTGGATTATTATGGAGCACCTACTGCCATTAGCCAAGTGGCCAATATTACCGTGTTAGATGCCAGAACCATTAGTATTCAGCCTTGGGAAAAAAATATGTTGCAGCCCATTGAGAAATCAATTATGCAGGCCAATATTGGCGTTACCCCACAAAATGATGGTAATCAAATAAGGCTATTCATGCCTCCTTTAACCGAAGAACGAAGAAGAGAGTTGGTTAAAAAAGCCAGTGGTGAAGGTGAACAGTCTAAAGTGGCAATCAGAAATATACGAAGAGACGCTATTGAGCAGGTTAAAAAATTGCAGAAAGATGGATTGAGTGAGGATGTGGCTAAAGATGCTGAAAAAAATATTCAAGAAGTAACCGATAAATTTATTTTATTGGTAGAAAAGCATTTAGCTGCTAAAGAAAAAGAAATGATGATTGTGTAATTATTTCTTGTTCACTAAATAAACACCACCTAAGATAATCGCAAGGCAACCCACTTGTTGTACATTCACTTGTTCTCCATTCCAAATACCCCATCCAATGGCAACAAAAGGAATGCCATAGGTTACCATTGAAGCAAAAATGGCCCCCGCTCTTTTTACCAGCATATAAAATAATATAGAGGCAATTGCAGTGCCAAAAATTCCTAAAATGGCAGAAGCCATGGTAGATTTTATATAGGCACTATTGCCTAATGGTAATGCGAAATATCCGGTTATATAAAGAATGATTGAACAAGGAATAATTAGAAAAATAAAAGCCATTGAGGCAATTTCTAACGAGCCAATACCATGCATAAATTTTCCTACAACATTTACGTTGATGCCATAAAAGAGAGTGGCTAATAATACCAATAACGCATAGCTAAAATAGGATAGGCTAATATTGTTTCCCAATAATACCAATAAACATAATCCTACGAAACCTATAACAATTCCTATCAATTGTTTCATTTTTATGTGAAGCTGAAAAAATGCTACACCTGTAATAATCACAAATAGGGGAGTAAGTGCATTTAAGATACCTGCAAGGGCACTATCTATTTTAGTTTCTGCAATACAAAAAAGATAGGCAGGAAAAAAGCTACCCAATAATCCAGATAAAATAACTATCCATCTTTTGTTAGATGGGATATGCTTCATTGCTTTAATGGCAAAGGGAAGCAATACTAATCCCGCGCTTATTAATCGGATGGAAGCTACTTGAAAAGGGCTTAAAATTTGCATTCCACCCTTCATTAAAATGAAAGAGCTACCCCAAATTATACATAGTAATGAAAAAATAAGCCAATTCAATAATTTATCTCCCACAAAAAATATTTAGTCAAAGATGCATTTTTTAAGCTTGTAAATGAATACTTTTAAGAAAATACTTCCATGGCCATTATTCATTTAAATAAAATAAGTACAAGGGCTCCTAAAGGGTTTAATAAAGAAAAAACAAAAGCTACAACGGCTGCATTGTTGTTGGAAATAGCAGCTCTTCAAAATTTATTATATGCCGAAGGTAAACATGCTGTATTGGTTGTAATTCAAGGAATGGATGCAAGTGGAAAAGATGGATTAATTAGAAATGTATTTGGGGCACTTAACCCACAAGGGGTAAGTGTACAATCATTTAAAGCGCCAACTCCCGAAGAATTGTTGCATGATTTTTTGTGGAGGGTTCATCGGCATGCACCAGCAAAAGGAATGATTCAATTATTTAATAGATCTCATTACGAAGATATTTTAATTACCCGTGTACATAAATGGTGTGATGATAAAACGGCTTCTGAAAGAGTCAATGCAATTAATGCGTTTGAAGCATTATTGGAGAAACACAATAGTACCCATATTCTAAAATTTTATTTGCATATTTCTCCTGAAGAACAACAATTGAGATTAAAAGAGCGGATGAAAGACCCTACTAAACAATGGAAGTACAATGAGCAAGATTTTGAAGAGGCTAAACTTTGGAAAGAGTATATGAATGTATATGATGACTGTATTAATAAATGCAATAAACCGGCATGGATTATTACCCCTTCCGACCAAAACTGGTATAAAGAATACCTTGTGGCATATCATCTGCATAAACTGTTGAAAAACTTAGACATGCATTTTCCTGGATTAAAGAAATAAACTTATTTTCATTTTTTAATACAAGTACTTTATGGGAATGATTAAAGAATTTAAAGAATTTGCTGTTAGAGGCAACCTAATAGATACTGCAGTTGCCTTTGTCATGGGCGCATCTTTTGGTAAGATTGTTTCTTCGTTTGTAGATGGCATGGTGATGCCCTTGGTAGGGATGCTTACTGGAGGTGTTGATTTTAATGAAAAAAAACTGGTGCTAAAGGAAGCTGCCGACGCTGTTAAAGACGGGGCCGGACTAATAGTTACTCCAGCTATTACTGAAGTTTCGGTAAAATACGGCACATTTATTACCAATTTATTCGATTTTGTAATAGTGGCTTTTGCGGTATTTATGGTAATTAAAGCCATTAACAAAATTAAAAAGGCCGAAGAGCCCGCAGCAGCAGTAGATCCTGGTCCTTCTAGTACAGATAAGCTTTTGATAGAAATTAGGGATGCTTTAAAGAAATAAACTGTTTCTTTGTAACAATCAACGTGAAGTGAAGTGAGCACAGCTAATTATCAAATAAAACTAGACCAATTTGAGGGTCCATTTGATCTTCTATTATTTTTCATAGAAAGGGATGAACTGGATATCTATAATATTCCTATAACCAAAATCATGAATGATTTCTTAGATTTCATTCACAATGGAGAGCAACTTAATATAGAGTTAAGTAGTGAATTTATTTTATTTGTTTCTACGCTCATGCGTATTAAAGCGCGTTTGTTATTGCCCCGAAAAGAAATAGATGCTTCTGGTAACGAGATAGATCCACGCCAAGAATTAATTGATAAAATTCTGGAATACAAACGTTTTAAAGAAGCTGCTGCAGAGATGGCCGAAATGGAAGCCATGCGAATGTTGATGGTGAAAAGAGGAAATTTGCAAAAAGAAATTGCAGCAATAGGAGAAGAAGCCTCTGAAGGCACCGAAATACAAAATATTACTCTATTCAAACTCATGAAGAGTTTTGAGAAAGTAATGCAAAGGGTACATGATCGTCAAAACAAGCCTGTTCATACAGTAGTTAGATATAACTACACCATGGAAGGTAGTAGAGATTATATGTTAGATTTTGTTGCCAGAGAAAAAACAGTAGCTTTTGAAAAAATTTTCGACAACTGTGAAGATCGAATTCACGCCATATTCTTATTCCTATCTATTTTAGAATTATCCCAACAAAAATATATGAAGCTATTGGTTGGCGGTGGAATGAATAATTTTATTGTTGAATGGAATGAAAACCGAGAAGCAGAAGTAGCCGAAGAAACTCCTACTACAGAAGAAGGTTTATCAACTGAATAAGGTTTTAAAATAGATTTACCCCAATAAATTAGCGCTCACTTTAATACTATCTTTCATTAATTTTCTTACTGCATCTGCAATACCTTCTGCATCATAAGCACATTCGCGATGAAGTTCTTTTGGTGCGCCATGTTCTACTAATCTATCAGGAATACCCAATATGATTACTTCTGCTTTGTATTGATTTGCATTCATAAATTCCAGAACAGCCGATCCGAATCCTCCTACAATGGTACCATCTTCTACTGTAACAATTTTTGAATAATGGGTAAAAACTTCGTGTAGTAAATTTTCGTCAATAGGTTTTACAAAACGTAAATCATAATGTGCAGGGTCTATTCCTTCTGTTCTTACATTCCTAATAGCTGTTTGTGCAAAATTACCGGGATGCCCAAAGCTAAGAATGGCAATATCTTTTCCGTCTTTAAGTTTTCTTCCTTTTCCAATGGTTAATTCTTCGAATGGTGTTTTCCATTCGGGCATTACACCTTCTCCTCTAGGATATCGAATTACAAAAGGAAAATTAGTTTTATCTAATTGTGCTGTATACATGAGGTTGCGCAATTCTTTTTCATTCATGGGTGCACTCACTACCATATTGGGAATGCAACGCATAAATGGAATGTCGTAGCATCCATGATGTGTAGGGCCGTCTTCACCTACTAAACCAGCACGGTCTAAACAAAATACAACTGGAAGTTTTTGAATGGCAACATCATGCACAACCTGATCGTAGGCGCGTTGCATGAACGAAGAATAAATATTACAAAAAACCTTTAATCCTTGAGTGGCCATTCCTGCACTAACGGTAACAGCATGTTGCTCGCAAATACCTACATCAAATGCCCGATGGGGCATTTTTTCCATCATGAATTTTAAGGATGACCCACTTGGCATTGCGGGCGTTACTCCCATAATTTTGGCGTTAGCTTCTGCCAACTCAATCATGGTGTATCCAAAAACATCTTGGTATTTAGGCGGCTGGGGACCGTTTATTTTTTTCTTAAATATTTCTCCAGTTACTTTATCAAATAATCCTGGAGCATGCCATTTGGTTTGGTCTTTTTCTGCCAACGCATATCCCTTTCCTTTTACCGTTACAATATGTAAAATCTTGGGGCCGGGCATTTCTTTGAGGTCTTTTAAAATATCTACCAAATTAGAAATATTATGGCCATCAATTGGGCCAAAATACCTAATTTTTAATGCTTCAAATAAATTGCTGCTTTTGCTTACAACCCCTTTCATACTTGCCTCCAGCTTACTAGCCATTTCTCTACTGAAATTCTTTCCGATGGGTAATTTACCCATCAGGTTCCAAATTTCATCCCTTACTTTATTGTAAGTAGGGGAAGTACTTATATCGGTTAAATATTCTTTTAAAGCACCTACATTAGGGTCAATGCTCATGCAGTTGTCATTTAAGATAATGAGCACATCACTGTCTGCTACCCCAGCATGGTTCATTGCTTCAAAAGCCATTCCTGCAGTCATAGAACCATCCCCAATAACAGCAACAGACTTTCTGTTTTCCCCTTTGTATTTTGCTGCCATGGCCATACCAAGAGCTGCAGAAATAGACGTAGAGGAATGACCAACTCCAAAAGTATCATATTCACTTTCCGTTCTTTTAGGAAATCCACTTAAGCCTTTGTATTTCCTATTGGTAGGAAATTGAGTTCTTCTACCAGTAAGAATTTTATGCCCATAAGCCTGATGACCTACATCCCAAACCAATTGATCATAAGGGGTATTATATACATAATGCAGTGCCACACTTAATTCTACCACGCCTAAACTTGCAGCAAAATGACCACCCTGTACGCTCACTACATCAATAATATATTGGCGTAACTCATCGCAAACTTGGTGCAATTGCTCCCTGCCCATTTTTTTTAAGTCTGCTGGGCTGTTTATTTGTGTAAGTAATGGTCCGGCAATGAACTCCATTTAATTATTTATTTAAGGTAAAAGTACGATTTTGAAGGCTCAAAATAATCGTTGATATTATAGAACGTACCAAAAACAGGAAGGTTCAACTGTTTAAAACATTAATTTAAGCTTAAAAGATGCTTAATTTGCCATTAATCCAATTTGATAGAGTATGATTAGTAGCTTTTTTTAACTTCGCCAAACATGAGAAACCAAAAAAAGGAGGTGCTTTATTGGTGGTGCCATTTAGGTGGATGGTTATTATATGGAATAACCATGGTGTTTTTTGCTTTTGTTTTTGATAGTAAAATCAACACTATTTTCTATCCTAAATTGCTAGTGATTATCAGTTCTGGTTTGTTTTTTACCCATATTTTACGAGAACTCATCAAATTATTTGAATTAAGACCCCCTGCATTAGCTAAAAAGTGGTGGCTATTATCTGTTGTATTAATTTGTATTTTAGTTTTATTTAATTTAACCAATAGTGCAGTTGCTGAATGGTTGCATTTATACAATCCTAAAATAAAGGTTTCCGTAGAAAAAAGATTTTTGGTTAACCTTGTTTCCGATTCCCCGCTTATATTGGTTTGGGTATCTATTTATTACTTATGGCACTATATAGAGTTAGGCACTAAAACCGATTTGCAAAAGGTGAAATTAGAAAGTTTAGTAAAAGAATTGGAGTTAAATACCATCAAATCTCATATTAATCCTCATTTTATATTCAACGCTTTAAATAGTATCAGGGCCTTGGTAGATGAAAATCCAGAGCGGGCAAGAACAGCTATTACCGAGTTGAGTAATCTTTTGAGAAGCAGTATGCAAACAGAAAAATCACCTACTGTTCCGCTAGAAAAGGAGTTGAGTATTGTAAAAGATTATTTGGCATTGGAATATATTCGTTTTGAAGATCGGCTAACTATTGAGTACGATATTGATGAGGATACCTTAGATCAACCTGTTCCTCCCATGATGTTACAAACCTTGGTGGAGAATGCCATTAAACATGGTATTAGTAAACAAATCAATGGTGGGGTGGTGAAAATTATTTCTGATTATAGAGATAATCATCATGAATTAATTGTTCAAAATACGGGTAGCTTGGGGGATATAGAAAATATAGAAGGTTTTGGCATTAGTAGTACAAGAAATAGATTAAAGTTATTGTTTGGTTCGAGTGCGTATTTTTCCATTGAAGATATAGGTAATAACAAAGTGGAAGCTACAATTATTTTGCCTGTACAAGAAATACAGGCTTCAGTTTTAAGTTAATATTGAATTATGGCAATTAAAGCAATTATTATTGATGACGAGCGATTGGCTCGCAATGAGTTAAAAAAACTATTGCAAAATCATGGTGATATTGAAGTGATAGAAGAAGCCGCAAATGTAGATGATGGGATAGAAAAAATTGAAACATTAAATCCAGATCTTATTTTTCTGGATATTCAAATGCCTGGCAAATCGGGGTTTGATTTATTGGCAGAGGTAGAAAAAGCCCCCAAAGTAATTTTTACTACAGCCTATGATGAATACGCTATTAAGGCATTTGAAGTAAATGCATTAGATTATTTGTTAAAGCCAATTGAGCCAAAGCGCTTATCCGATGCCATACAAAAATTACAAGCAGAAATTTTTAAAGAAAGTATTGGGCTTACAACTGGTAATAGAGGACCGCTTACAGAACATGATCAGGTATTTGTAAAAGATGGAGAACGTTGTTGGTTTGTAAAGCTGGGAGAAATTAGATTGTTTGAAAGTGTAGGTAATTATGCTAAAGTATTTTTTGGCACCAACAAACCACTCATATTAAAATCACTGAATGCGTTAGAAGAGAGATTAGATGATAGAATGTTCTTTCGTGCCAATAGAAAACATATTATTAATTTAAGGTGGATAGAAAAAATTGAACCCTACTTTAATGGCGGCTTATTATTAGATCTTAAAGGCGGAGAAAAAATTGAAGTAAGCCGCAGACAAACGGTTAAATTTAAAGAAATGATGAGTTTATAATTCATTTCACAAATTCCAATTATGAAAAAAACAATGATTTTATTGGCTGCAATTCTTTTGATGAAAGGATTGAATGCTCAAAATATAGATGTCATTATCAATACATCTGAAGTAGAAAGGGTAGAAAAAATATTGTCTGCAGATGATATGGAGGGAAGAAGAACTTTTTCAAAAGGGATTAATAAAGCCGCAGCATTTATTGCGGATGAGTTTAAAAAATATGGTTTACAAACCGTTCACCAAGATGGTAATTATTTACAAACTTTTAGTATGATCAAAGCTACTTTTTTGAGTGCTTCGGCTGTACTAGATGGTGAGTCTATAGAAACGCGCAATATTATTGCCCTTACTTGTAAACCAAATTTACTTATTAATGAACGGTCAGGCTATGATTTGGTTAGAATTACAAAAGGGAGTAATTTTTTTGCTGAAGCCAGAAAGTACAGTAATCTAGCTAAGAATACCCTCGTTTTAGTAGATACGTCATTTGCCCCCAATTTTGGCCGATTGGTACAATTGAAATCTCAAATGTTTCAATCTAGTCAATCGGTTGTTTTTGTATTAACCAATGCATTGCCTGTTGCCTATACTATTGAGGCGAAGCATACAATCATAGAACAGCCATTATCGAATGTGGTTGGGGTAATTCCAGGTAAAACATTGCCCAATGAAATAGTTATTTTCTCTGGTCATTATGATCACTTGGGTGTGAATAGTAAAAAGGCGGTGAATAACGATTCTATTTACAATGGAGCCAATGATGATGCTGCTGGAACAACTGCTATGATGTTATTAGCTAAGTATTATAGTGCTTTACAGAATAATAATCGCACATTGGTTTTTGCTGCATTTACTGCAGAAGAAATAGGTGGGTTTGGGGCTACTTATTTTTCTCGTCAATATGATCCTGCTTCTGTAAAAGCCATGTTTAATATAGAAATGATTGGCACAGAAAGTAAGTGGGGAAATAATAGTGCCTATATCACAGGCTATGAAAAAACTGATATGGGTAAAATTTTACAAGCTAATTTATTAGGTACAGGATTTAATTTTTATCCAGATCCATATCCCGATCAGCAATTATTTTATCGTTCAGACAATGCTACATTGGCTAGGTTAGGTGTACCTGCTCATACAATATCTACTTCAAAAATGGATAATGAGCCTAATTATCATCAACTTTCCGATGAAATAGGCACTTTAAATATGCCCAATATGGCGCAGATTATTAAAGCAATTGCCATAAGTGCAAGCAGTATTATTAGTGGAAAAGAAACCCCAACAAGAGTAAATACGAGTACCTTAAGATAGTCCATAAAAAAACCGGTAAGTAGAAACTTACCGGTTAACCTGTTCTTACCATTGATTTAATAGATGGTAAATTCTACTCGCCTATTTTTTTGACGACCCACTGCGGTTTTATTGGTAGCAATAGGTTGAGATTCTCCATAACCAACTGCTTCAATTTTAGATGCATTTACACCCTTGCTAGTGAAATAGTATTTTAAAGATTCAGCTCTATCTTTAGATAGATTCATATTTGCTTTATCACTTCCTACATTATCGGTATGCCCTGCTAATTTGAGGCTAATACCTTTTTGCAATAATAAATCTGCTACTTTATTTAAATAAGGATATGAACGATCTCGAATGGTTGATTTACCAAAATCGAATTCTAAATTTCTTATTGCTTCATCAATGATTTTTCTATCTTCTCCCGTAACAATGTATGTATTATTTCTAATGATGGTTGTGTCTTTTGCTGGAATAGCCACTGGAAGAGCACAGCCTGCACCATCTACTTTTACATTCGTAGGCGTATTAGCGCATTTATCAAAATAGTCACTCACGCCATCTTTATCAGTGTCTAATTTCATCTTGTTCAACTCATCTTTCATATCAGCTATTTCAGCTAATTTAAGATTGTATCTTTCTTCACTTGAAGCTAAAGAAGCTCTTAGCGCATCATCTGCACGATTCATATTACTAGATAATTGTGCTGGAGCATTATGCCTTGATAATGCTGGTTTTTCTTTGTTTCCTAATGTAAATTCCAAACCAATATGTGCGTATGAGAATTTATCTGAAAAGAAAGGTTCCTTTAAATATCCATCTAAATTATCAGCGTCTACAAATGACATAAGATAACCTAAATCTAGATTAACCGATTTAGATAAATTGGCTTTGATACCAAAACCTACAGGAACATAAAATTCAGTATAACTACCAATTGGTTTTACATCAATAGAAGTTCCTGCGTTATTTACTAAAGTAGGATTAAAACTGATAGCACCACCTCCTATAGAAGCATAGGGTTGAATTGATGTTCTAAGTACAGACCAGTTAATACTTCCTAAGGTAACAACTGCACTTAAACTAGCGGCGTAATTTATATTTGTTTTGAATGACTTATAAGGACTAATAGGTGCAGCCCCTGCCCAAAGTTTATCGTTATTGGCTTTTAAAGTGCCCTTCATAAGATCTAATTGGATACCTACAACATGTGAAATTTGTTTTTTAAGATAAATACCGTAACCTAATGTAGCTTCCCATTTAGAAAAATCATTTCTGCCGCCAAATGCAGCAAATGGAGCCATTGCACCAGCATTTATTCCAAATGACCAAGTTCTATAATCACCATTACCAGCAAATAAGGCTGGCTTTGTATCCGTACTGTTTTGCTTTGGTGCATCTTGTGCATTGATATTGTTCGTTTGAACAATAGCTAGTAGGGATATGCCCATAAACGCAATTGTGTGTAGTTTCATAATTTTTATTTTTTATTTTTAAAATGTATATCGTAAACTTAAACCTCCATCAAAATAAAAGAAGTTGCCATTGAAGAAATCTACAAATGGTTTTATATCCATAGAGATATTAATTGGCGCACCATTGAATTTGTAATCAAAACCCAATATTCCATCTATGCCTACAACAGTAGACGACGTATAAAATCTATTGGAATTATAATAGTAGCTACCTCCATTTTGAAAAAATCCAATATGCGCACCCACGCCATATAACACATTGAATCTATTTGAACCGTCTATTGCACTGTGTTTTTCATATAAACCAGTAACAATAAAGTTTTGGCGCCCAACGCTTAAAATACCTTCTAATGCGCTAGTCTTACTTATGAAGTGTTTAACAGTAAGACCATTGGTAAGACCACCCAATCTTAATCCTAAACCGTTTTTATAACTTTGTGCAGATAAATTAGTGGTGATAAATGTGATACTCAAAATAGTAATGAGTAAGAGTAAAGTTTTATTCATAACAAAAAGAAGATGGTTTATCTATAATGAATGATTATAGAAAATCTTCTGAATGCAAGGTTGGAAATATTTACTTGATGGCTATTACACAATCAGTAATGCTTATTACATTATTCACATATCTTCTATTTTATGCTTTTTTACTGGATATGACAATTTTTGAATGTTATGTTTAAAACTTAAAACTGAGTAGCTATTTTAAAGTTTAAATAATAAATATTCAAATGAATATGTAAAGACTACCTTACAGTAGTTAATTGCTTTTCACTATTTAAATTCAAGCAATTACATTGGTTACAAGTTTATATGTATATATGTGATTTATGTAAGTATTTCAATTATAGATGTAAATAGTTGCTGAATAATATACTCACCTTTATAAATTAGTATAGTTTGAAGGGGTACTAAACAGTCTAGTACTATGTATTCATGCTTACTCAGGAACAAAATTTGAAATTATACATTAAATATATGGTTAGCACCCGCTGTAAATTGCTGGTGAAAGAAGAGTTGAAAAAACTTGGATTGCATTTTATTGTTGTAGACTTGGGTGAGGTAGAAATAATGGAAGAGATTAATGCAGATGTTCGTGCAACATTAAATAAAGCGTTACAGATTTCCGGATTGGAATTAATGGATGATAAAAGATCTGTAATGATTGAAAAAATTACGAACATCATTATTGAAATGGTACATTATTCAGAAGAGCTTCCCGCTATGAATTATTCCGATTTTATAAGTGAAAAACTAGGATTTGATTATACGTATTTATCCAATGTTTTTTCTGAAATAAAAGGGATTACTATTCAGCAATTTATTATTCTTCACAAAATAGAACGAATAAAGGAATTAATGATTTATGGTGAATTGAATATTACAGAAATTGCTTGGAAAATGAATTATAGTAGTGTTGCTCATTTATCTAATCAGTTTAAAAAAGTTACAGGATTATCGCCTTCGCATTTTAAAATGTTAAAGGTAAAAAGACGAACCCCCATTGAGGAAATAGGAAATAATGAACCCAATTAATATGGAAATTGCTCAATCAAATTTGCATTATGCAAGAAGTTTAATTGAAGCAAGTTTAGACCCCTTGGTTACCATTAATACCAAAGGGAAAATTACTGATATGAATCAGGCTACCATTGATATTACGGGAATTACCCGATTAAAATTAACTGGAACAGATTTTTTTAATTACTTCACTGATACTAAAAAAGCAAGCGAAGTTTACCAAAAGGTTTTTGCAGATGGGTTTGTTTCCAATTACCCACTTACCATTAAGCATCAAAGTGGAAAACTTACTGAGGTTTTATTTAATGGTTCGGTTTACAGAGATTTTGTAGGGAATGTATTAGGGGTGGTAATTGTAGCTAGGGATGTTACAGAACAAAATAGAATTGCCAAAGAATTAACTGCTTCTAAAGTGTTAGCGGAAGAAGCCATGGGAATAGCTGAAGTTGCAAAATTAAAAGCCGAAGCTGCTACAAAAATTGCTGAAGATTCTGTTAAGGCAAAACAGCAGTTCTTATCGAATATGAGCCATGAAATTCGAACTCCTATGAATGCCATTATTGGATTTACCAAAGTATTACTTAAAACAGATTTAGCCAATAAGCAAATTGAATATTTACAAGCAATAAAATTAAGTGGAGATTCTTTAATTGTACTTATTAATGATATTTTAGATTTAGCAAAAGTGGATGCTGGTAAAATGGAATTTGAAGAAGTTCCTTTTCAAATGGCAGTTACTATTTCTGCAATGCTACATTTATTTGAACCCAAGATTCAAGAAAAAAACTTAGTGTTGATTAAAGAATATGACACTAATATTCCCAATGTGTTATTGGGAGATTCTGTTCGGCTAAATCAAATCATCCTTAATTTAATTAGCAATTCGGTTAAGTTTACCAATAGCGGTAAAATTGTGGTCAGTGTAAAATTAGTATCAGAAGATGAAACATCTGTAGATATTAAATTTGCTGTAACTGATGATGGCATTGGAATACCTGAAGATAAAATCGGAAATATTTTTGAAAACTTTAATCAGGCTACATCTGGTACTTCAAGAATTTACGGTGGAACTGGTTTAGGACTAGCTATTGTAAAACAATTGGTTCAAGGTCAAGGTGGCTCTTGTTCTGTAGAGAGCCGTGTAAATGTTGGATCTACTTTTAGTTTTATTTTAAAATTCAAGAAAACGAATGAACAGGTAGAATCTGAAATAGATATAACACATTTGAATACGGAAGTTAACAATATTCATCTTTTGGTTGTGGAGGATATACTCTTAAATCAATTGTTAATGAAAACTTTATTAGATGATTTTGGTTTTGAATGTGATATTGCTTCTAACGGCCAAATTGCTATTGAAAAAATGCAAAATAATACCTACGATATTATTTTAATGGATATGCAGATGCCTGTTATGAACGGATTTAAAACAACTGAGTATATTAGAAAAAATTTAAAATCCACTATTCCAATTATTGCTCTTACAGCCGATGTTACCACAGTAGATTTGGCTAAATGTAAATTGGTGGGAATGAATGATTATTTAGCCAAACCAGTAAATGAAAACGTATTGTATAAAAAAATAATGGCACTTCTTAAGAAGTCTCCTATCGTACCCATACAAACCAATACAAATTCTACACATAAAAAAGAATCTACCTGTATTAATTTAACTTATTTAAATCAACGAACAAAGGAGAATACTGCTTTAATG
>JAVHPL010000014.1:0-6567 GCA_036170555.1 Sediminibacterium sp.
ATAAAAATACCTTCTTCTACTTGCTTAAATCGTACAGACTTTTGTGTATTAAAAAGTTTTACTGATGAAATGTTAAACCCTTTTAATGGAACAAAAATATAGTCATTCTGCACTTGTTTTAGCAGATGAACAAATAGCATTTTTTCTTTCGCTGTAACTACTCCCCATTCTTGTGCAGGAATAATATTTCCTCTAGTTCCCTGAATAGCAGCCGCATTTTTTTGCATCCATAAACCCAAAGCTTTTAGTGTATCTATATTTTCAGGTTGAACTTTACCATTTGGCATGGGACCCACATTTAACAGGAAATTAGTATTGAGTGATGCCGCTTTTACCAAATAATGTATCAAAGCTTTTACAGATTTATGCGCATGGTCGGTAATATTATACCCCCATGAATTATTCATGGTTTCACAAGTTTCTAATGGCATTACATTGGATGCCAGTTGATAGCTTAAGCCTGAATGATTTTGTCCTGGCAAATCTTTTTCGAACATTTGAAAATCTTCTCCATCGATAGGATTTAGATGATGATTATTCCCAATCAAACAAGCTGGTTGCAATTGATGTATTAGTTCGTAAATTTCATTGTATCGCCAATTTATTTTAGAGCTTCTATCTGCTGAACCTTCTGGATTGGTTTGATCCCAATGACCATCAAACCAAATACTCATGATATTTCCATAATTAGTTAAGAGTTCCGTTAATTGATTTTTCATAAATGTTAAGTAAGAAGCATAATTGCCTCCACTTGTTCTGCCTGTTCCCTGACCCGTTCTTCCAGTTTTATATGGATAGTCTTCCCTATACCAATCTAATAATGAATAATAGAGCCCTAATTGCATTCCTTGCTTTTTACAAGCTTCTGCTATTTCTTTTAATACATCTTTACCATAAGGTGTATTGGTAATTTTCCATTCACTTTGTTTTGTATCCCAATTAGAAAATCCATCATGATGCCGGGTAATAAATACAATATATTTCATACCAGCCAATTTAGCAGCAGCAACCCATTCAGTAGCGTTAAATTGATTTGGATAAAAAGATTCTTTTAAACGATCATAATCTTTTACTTTAATATTCCTGTTTTGCATGATCCACTCCCCTGCCCCTAACGTACTAGATACCCCCCAATGAATAAATAGTCCAAAACGGTTATCTTGAAATAACTTCCTTGCAGCTAAATTTTGCGTGCTTGGTTGATATTTTTGAGCAATACCATTGATACTTGCAAAAAACAGTAGACCATATAAAAGATTCTTCATTTACCTTATTTATTTATAAATGCATATAACATTCACCCGTACTTTACTACCAAAAAATAGTATATAATGCAGTTAATATACCAACTACCAAAATTGCCCCCACGGTAAATCCTGTATTGGTTTTAAACATACTGGCATCTACTGCTAATCCTTTAGAAACAATACCTCGTTGCTGATCTCTAATACTAATGATCACCATTCCTATAACAGCAATAACAAACACAAACCCCATCCTATCTAAAAATGGAATTTCATATAACATGGCACCATTACTTTGTTTTACTAAAGTAGCAAATCCGGTAGGTTGTAAAAAAGAAAGATTTACGAAGCCTGGCAAAAATTTAAAAAGTACTGATAATGCAAACCCACCAATGGTTGCAAATAGTGCAGCATTCGAGCTTGTCTTTTTCCAAAAGAATCCTAAAATAAACATTGCAAAAATTCCCGGGCTAACAAATCCAGTATATTCTTGTATAAAATCAAATCCACCTTTTTTGTCTATTCCTAATAATGGGGCTATAATTACGGCAATGATCATTGCCACAACTACTGTAGACCTTCCTACCCATACCATTTTATTTTCATCTGCACCTATATTAATTTGTTTCTTATAAATATCCAATGTAAAAATGGTAGCAATACTATTTGCCTTGCCTGCTAATGAAGCAACTACCGCTGCAGTTAAAGCAGCAAAGGATAATCCTTTTAATCCCGCTGGTAATAAATTTAATAATACCGGATAAGCTCTGTCTGCATTTAATTCTCCATTTTGTAGCATTTCGGTTTGAAAATTTCCTTCTTGAAATAAAACATAAGCAGCAATACCTGGTAATACCACTAAAACGGGCATCAACAATTTTAAAAAGGCAGCAAATAAAATACCATTTCTGGCTGTTTTTATATCAGCACCTAACGCGCGTTGAGTTATGTATTGATTACATCCCCAATAATTTAAATTTACAATCCACATACCCCCAATTAAAACCGTTAATCCTGGCAAACTGGGAAAATTTTCGTTTTGCTGATTTAAGATCATGTGAAAATGATCATTTGCTTTTTCAGTTAATAGCGTAAACCCATTTATCACTCCACTTGAACCAAAATGTTCGGATACCATATTCAATGCCAAATACGTAGTTACCAACCCTCCTACTATCAAAAAGAATACTTGTATTACGTCTGTATACCCAATTACTTTCATTCCTCCTAATGTAATAAATATGGCAAACCCGGCTAATCCATACATGCATATCGTTAAATTAATTTGTGATACACTGCTTATTGCCAACGCACCAAGATATAAGATAGATGTTAAATTTACCACCACATACAATAATAACCAGAATACAGCCATGATCATGGCTACTGTACTATTATACCGCTGATGCAAAAATTGCGGCATGGTATAGATTTTATTTTTAAGATATACTGGAATAAAAAATATGGCTACAATTAATAAGGTTGCCGCTCCCATCCATTCATAAGTAGAAATGGCAAGACCCATTTTAAATCCATTTCCACTCATACCAATAAATTGTTCTGCAGAAATATTAGAAGCAATTAAAGATGCCCCAATGGCCCACCAAGTTAATGAGCCTTCTGCTAAAAAATAATCATGTGAAGCAGATACGGATGCCTTTTTTTTACGATAATAAATATATACACCATAAGAAGCAACAACAAGAAAATAAATGAGAAATACAATGTAGTCTTTGGTTTGCAAACTATTCATATAGCAATAATTAAAAAGAGAATTGAAAATTATATTTTGTACAACTATTAATAATTCATTGTGTAATGTTCTATTGGCAACAATTTCAAAGTGTTTGCCACCAACTCGGGAGTTAAATCTCTTTGAGGAGTTGCTAACATCTCATACCCAACCATAAATTTTTTTACAGTTGCACTTCTTAATAAGGGTGGATAAAAATGCATATGCCAATGCCATCCCTTATAATCTTCATCATTTACAGGCATTTGATGCATACCTGCAGAATAAGGAAATGACACTTTAAATAAATTATCGTACTTCGTTGTTAATGCTTTTAAAATAGTAGCAAATGCATGATCCTCTTCAGTAGTAAATTGTGTTATTTGTTGAATAGGTCTTTTTGAAATGATCATGGTTTCATAAGGCCATATTGCCCAATAGGGAACCAATACAACAAAATGCTCGTTTTCTAAAACAATTCGTTCTTGTTTTTCTAATTCTATTTGTACGTAAGCACTTAATAATGTTTGATGATGTTCTTGAAAATATTTTTCTTGTTGTATAGTTTCTTTTGCAAGTTCTACTGGTATGGATGAAGATGCCCAAATTTGTCCATGTGGATGGGGATTACTACAACCCATCATTTCTCCTTTATTCTCAAAAATTTGTATGTATTTAATTTGCTTATTGGACGATAATGAAATAAACTCTGTTTTCCATAATTGTATTACTTGTTCAATTTCATTTACTTGCATTAAGGGTAATGTGAGCCTATGATTGGGCGAAAAACAAATCACTCTGCAAATACCTGTTTCACTTTTACTAACTAATAAATCTTGTATATTTTCTCCACCAATTGGTGTATCGGGAAGTAATGCAGAAAAATCATTTGTAAATACATAAGGCATGGTATACGCAGGATTTATACTTCCATCTGATCTTTTATTGGTAGGACACAAATTACAAGTTGCCTCATATTCGGCTAGTGTTGTATTAGGTAAAGTCTCTACTTTCCCTTGCCAAGGTCTTTTCATTCTATGTGGAGAAACCAATACCCAATCTCCCGTTAAAATATTTAATCGGGTATGTGGATGTGCTGAGCTATTAAACATAATTAAATTATTTCTGTTCCGTTTTGTATAGATGCTATATAATAATCAAGAGTGAGCCCCGTTGCTTTTTCGTATGCAGGCTTTATATTGTTTACCAACTGTTCAATTGCATTGGTTTCAACTAAATTAATGGTACAACCTCCAAATCCTCCTCCCATCATTCTTGCTCCAATTACTTCAGGAAGTGGTTTAACGTAGTTCACTAAAAAATCGAGCTCCTTACAACTAACTTGATATTGAGTACTTAATCCTTCATGAGTTTCGTACATACAATTCCCTAATCCTTTATTATTCCCTTCTTGCAAAAAAGTACAGGCCATATTTAGCCTGCTCATTTCATCTACCACAAATCGAGCTCGTTGATATACTAATGAATTAACAGGTAATACATATTGATTGAGCATTTCTACCGTTGCGTCTCTTAAAGACAGAACAGTAGGTACTTGCTTTTGAATTAAGGTTACTGCTTCCATACATTCTTTTCTACGAGTATTGTACTCTGAAGAAGCTAGTGAATGTTTTACATTGGTATTCAACAAAAGAATGCTATACCCTTCTAACTTAAAAGGCACATACTCATATTCAAGAGATCTACAATCTAATTTAATTACCTGATTGGCTTTACCCATCATAGAAGCAAACTGGTCCATTATCCCACACATCACACCAGCATATTCATGCTCGGCTTTTTGAGCCATTGCAACCATATCTATTCGCTTAAGATGGGTTTGCAATAAATGATCTAATGCAAAAACAGTAGCACATTCCACTGCTGCAGAGGATGACAGTCCTGCACCAATGGGAACATCACTGGTTAATACTGCATTAAACCCAGGTAATTTTATTGATTGCTTTACAAACTGAGCTGCTCCACCTAAAATATAGTTTGGCCAACTGATATCATTTACTGGATGCAATTGTTCAACTGTTGTAGAAAATGTTTCATTTAAATCAATTGCAGTTAAATGAATTTCTTCATCCTCTCTTAATGAAATTGCTATGTACGCGGCTTTATCTATTGCAGCAGGCAAAACGAAACCATTATTATAATCTGCGTGTTCTCCAATGATATTTACCCTTCCCGGAGAACGAACAATAACGGAAGGTATTTGATTGTATAGCTTATAAAAGGCATTTTCCAGTTGATGTTTCATTTACTTATTTTATTTGAAAAAGAGGATTCATTGATGTAGTGTGTTCTCTATCCATCAATACCTCCATTTGTTTTACTATTTGGTTTTGTTCTAGTGCAATATTATTCATTTCACCAGAATCAACAGTAAGATTATACAACTCTGTTTTTATAGCAGTTGACCCTTTGTAAAAACGTATGGCTTTCCAATTATTTTGTACAACAGCCTGCTTAAAGCCTCCTTCGTAAAACTCCCAATAAAGACAATCATGTGCAACTTGCTTTTTATTTTTTAATGTTGGTAAAAATGAAATCCCGTCTAGATTTAGCTCACTGTTTACCCCTGCTATTTCATTCAGCGTAGGCAATATATCCCATAAAGCCCCAACGTATGCATTATTTAAACCTGTTTTAATTTTACCTTCCCAACTTACAATGAATGGCACCCGTATTCCCCCTTCATATAAATCTCTTTTGGCTCCTCTTAACCCACCACTACTGTTAAAAAAATCAATGTCGGAATTTGTTCTACCTCCCTCTTTGTGTGTACCATTATCACTAGTAAAAATAATGATGGTATTATTATATAATTTTTTTTCCTTTAAATAGGCAATCAGTTGACCTACATAATTATCCATTTGTGATACCATGGCCGCATATGCTGCTTTGGGGTATATCTGTGCACCATAATGTTGGCCAGGTTGGTGAGGTTTTTCTGGATCAAAAATACTGCCACCATTTTTTTTAAGAAATGGTTGAATATAAGTATTGGGAACAACCAATTCAGCATGCGGTAAAGTATAGGCAACATATAAAAAAAAGGGATTATTACGCTGTTCAGCAATAAATGTTTTTGCCTGATTAGTAAACCATTCATTGCTATATTGTGCATCGGGAATCTTAACTTTTGTAGTTTTCTTATTCAATAATTGCCAGGCCGAATCTGGCTTTTGGTAATGACCTTCTACATGATGCAATAATCCGGCAAAGAAATCCCATCCTTTTTGTTCAGGAACACCACTAGTATGAACTTGTCCTAAACCCCACTTGCCTACCATTCCGTTTGTGTAACCAGCTTGATGCAAATACTGTGGCAAAATACTATCTGATGACGCTAATGGTACTTCTCCATTTCCCCTTATTTCAAGATGTCCGGTGTGTTTTCCTGTCATTAATGAAGCCCTAGATGGTGCACAAACAGTGCTTCCGGCATAGAACTGCGTAAATTGGATACCTGATTTTGCCAATGCATTTATATGAGGAGTGGCTATTTTAGTTGATCCATAACAGCCTAAATCTCCATAGCCTAAATCATCAGCCAAAATAAAAATGATATTGGGCTTTTTA
>JAVHPL010000015.1:0-26039 GCA_036170555.1 Sediminibacterium sp.
CCATTTGTAAGGTTGCACCATCTTCTACCAATTCGGCTACTATTTTACCAATGCTATCATGAATTTCATTGGCACCTTCTGAATAACTTACTTCTGGCAATGGTTCATCTACCCAAACGGCTGCATCAAATTTACTAAATGGTATAAAGGTATCTCCATGCACTCTTGGCATATTAGGATTTACCTGTGCAATTACTTTCTTTGCAGTGCTTGCGGCAGCTCGGGCTATATCTACCGATGTACCCAATGAACAATATCCATGTCTATCGGGGGGTGAAACCTGAATAATAGCAACATCTAGCGGTAAGATTCCTCTAGTAAACAATAAGGGTATTTCACTAAGAAATACTGGTACATAGTCTCCATTTCCACTGTTTACTGCCTTACGATTACTCTCCGATACAAACAAAGAGTTCATATAAAAATGACCTGCCAGTTCTGGGCTATTCAAATCAATACCTTGTTGGGTGATACTTACCAACTCTATATTTTTTAGTCGGTTTTTTTGGGCAATCAACTCATTTATTAAGTGAATGGGCGTTGCTGCACTTCCGTGTACAAAAACGCGTTGATTAGATTCTACAAATCTTAATGCTTCGGCGGCAGACTCATAATGATGGTTGGTTGGCATAACTATTTTATTGATTTTAAACTATTACAAAGGTAATTGATTCAAACTTTATTGAATCTGATACTGCTTATTATAAAATATGATATATATCATTTTTTTTGATTTTGTTTTTAATTTGCTTGTTTAATTTTAGAATGTTGTAGCTTCATTCACTATGTTGAAATTACTATTTTCATCATATTTAATACTTATTCATTGTTTGCTTTTGGGTGAATCTATTCCAATAATGCATCCTGTTTCGCCTATTAAACAACCTATTTTTTATTGGGTTACCAACGCAGATCAATCTCTTTTACTAAGTAAACAGCGGGCTAATTTATTTTCTGGGATCATTCCCAACACTGATCCTGTTATTGAAATAGATGAAACAATTCGCTATCAAAAAGTGGAAGGCTTTGGGTTTACATTAACCGGTGGGAGTGCATCATTGATTCATCAATTGGGTGTGACTAAAAAAAATGCTTTACTTAATGAGTTATTTGGGCACCAAATAAATTCTATAGGTACTAGTTATTTAAGAATATCTATTGGGGCATCTGATTTAAGTAATGAAGTTTTTTCATACAACGATTTACCAATAGGTGAAACTGATACCGCATTAAAGTGTTTTTCTTTATCTAGGGATACAGTAGAATTGATCCCTATTTTAAAAAAGGTCATTCAAATTAATCCGGGCATTAAAATAATGGGTTCTCCTTGGTCTGCACCTTCTTGGATGAAATCAAATCAGCTTAGTAAGGGTGGTTATTTGTTACCTCAATACTATGCTATATATGCTAAGTATTTGCTTAAATATATTCAGGAAATGCACACATGTGGTATAGAATTAGATGCCATTACCATACAAAATGAACCAGAGAATGGGGCTAATAATCCTAGCATGATGATGACTGCTCTAGAACAGGCTAATTTTATTAAAAATCATCTTGGCCCATTGTTTAAAAGGGCAGGTGTACAAACTAAGATCATCATATACGATCATAATTGTGATCATCCAAATTATCCAATAAGCATTTTAAATGATTCAGTTGCAAGACAATATATTGATGGATCGGCATTCCATCTTTATCTAGGAGATATCAATGCACTTTCTACAGTACATAATCAATATCCCAATAAGGCAATCTATTTTACAGAACAATGGACCAGCAAGAATGGGGTTTTTGGCAATGATTTACAATGGCATGTAAAAAATGTATTGATTGGTTCTATGCGTAATTACAGTGTTACTGCTTTAGAATGGAACCTGGCAAATGATCCTAATTTTAAGCCCTATACGCCTGGAGGTTGCTCGGAATGTAAAGGTGCATTAACCATCCAAAATGATTCTATCATTTCTAGAAATGTTTCCTATTATATTATTGCCCATGCTGCTAAGTTTATTCCTGTGGGTTCAGTAAGAATTGAGAGTAATGATGCTGATGGATTATATTCTGTTGCATTTATTACCCCCAATAAAAAAAAGGTATTAATTGTACTCAATCAAGCGCTGCAAAAAAAATATTTCAATATACGGTTAAAAAAAGCTTGGATACATACTGCACTTAGTGCAGGCGCTGTAGCTACATTTATCATTTAAACAATTAGTTATGAAGATTTCTACTGTCATTTTTACTATTACGGGATTATTTATCACACAGTTATTAATTGCTCAACCTAAAATTGTTACTGTAATTACTACTGCGGAAAAAACGGATTTTAAATTATCAAAAACTGCTGTAGTAGAATTTAAAAATATGGGCCAGCCATTGGAAACACAGATATGTGTATTTATTGATCCTTCCAAAACTTTTCAAACCTATATTGGTACAGGTGCTGCTATTACAGATGCTGCAGCGGAAACATTTGCAAAACTTCCTAAGAATGCACAGCAAACGCTGCTAAAGGCTTATTTTGATAAAGTGGAAGGGATTGGTTATACAATTGCCAGAACCAATATAAATAGTTGTGATTTTAGCAGTGATATGTATACTTATATTAAAGATGGAGATAAAGACCTACTATCTTTTTCAATTGATCATGACAAACAATTTAAAATTCCATTTATTAAACAAGCTACTGCGGCTGCAGGTGGCAAATTAACTTTGTTTGCAAGCCCATGGAGCCCACCTGCTTTTATGAAAGACAATAATAATATGCTACAAGGAGGTAAATTAAAACCTGCGTATTTTCAAAGCTGGGCATCTTATTATACTAAGTTTATTAAGGCATATGAAAAAGAAGGAATGCCTGTTTGGGGAATTTCAGTTCAAAATGAGCCAATGGCAAAGCAACGTTGGGAAAGTTGCATTTTTACTGCCGAGGAAGAAAGAGACTTTATTAAAAATTTTCTTGGTCCTACCATGTTTAAGGCGGGTTACAGTAATAAGAAAATTATTGCATGGGATCACAATCGAGATTTAATTTTTCAAAGGGCGCAAACCTATTTTAATGATCCTATTGCTGCCAAGTATATTTGGGGAATTGGATTTCATTGGTATGAAAACTGGAGTGGTGGGGAACCTATGTATGAGAATGTAAAAAGAGTTCAGGAATCTTTTCCCAATAAACATATTTTCTTTACAGAAGGTTGTGTAGAAAAATTCGACTTGAAAAGAGTAGCAGATTGGAGCTTGGGAGAACGGTATGGTAAATCTATGATCAATGATTTTAATAACGGGATGGTTGGTTTTACCGATTGGAATATTTTATTAGATGAAACAGGAGGCCCTAATCATGCACTTAATTTTTGTTTTGCTCCAGTTCATGGGGATACAAAAAACGGTGAATTGATTTTTACCAATTCTTATTATTACATTGGCCATTTTTCTAAATTCATTGCACCTGGTGCAAAAAGAATTCAAAGCAGTGCAAGTAGAAGCCAATTGATTACTACCGCTTTCAAGAACGAAAATGGAAAAACAGTGGTAATTGTTATGAATCAGGATAAAAACCCTATTCAATATTATTTATGGATTAACGGGAAAGCAGCTGAAATGAATGCCTTACCACATTCCATTGCCACTTTAATTTTTTAAATATTTTTATTTATAAAGAATAGAGTATTTATATCCATTTTATGTAACTATGCAATCATCTAATTTAACACAACAATCGTATGAACAAAATCAACCAGTATCTAAAACCAGCATTTACAATTGTGATTGCATTATGCATCAATAACCTCCATTCCCAAGCTAAGCCAGAATGGAATGCCATATTTAGTAAAATTAATGATGAAGTTCAAGTAAATTCTAAAGCTTATAGTAGTCTTAAGACCTCTTCTGAAACCATTGGTCATAGATTAACAGGTTCTGCCAACGGACAAAAAGCGGAAACATTTGCATTTAATTTGTTAAAAGAATATGGGTTTAAAGATGTTCGATATCAACCATTTGAAGTAGAAAGTTGGAGTAGGGGAACCCTTTCTGTAAAAGTAGGTGCTGATGCAGCTAATATGCAAATTGTAAAATCTGTTTCATTGGCATATTCGCCAGTTAAGGCCACAGTTAATTTAGAATTGGTAGATATGGGGAATGGGTTGGAAGAAGATTATTTGAATAATCCAGGAAAAGTTGCAGGTAAAATAGCCCTTGTGTATTTGGGGGTGCTGCCTGGTTCAAAGCCTGGCACTAAATCGTTGCATCGTTCCGAAAAAACAGCTCTTGCCACCAAATATGGTGCAAAAGGAATCATCATTATTAATACAGCAAATGGCGGAATTTTATTAACAGGAACTGCATCTGTTACGGGTAAATTAATTCCTATACCTGCGGTTTGTATAGGTAAAGAAGATGGCTTGAAATTAAAAGAACAAGTAGCTGCTTCAAAAACAATGGCTGCAATTGATATGACCAATTTCTCTGGTTTAATCAAAGCCAGAAATGTTATAGCCACTATTAAAGGTAAATCTATCCCTAACGAAAAAGTGGTAGTTGGTGGGCACTTAGATAGCTGGGATTTAGCCACTGGTGCTATTGACAATGGGATAGGATCATTTGCAGTACTAGACATGGCCCGAACTTTTATAAAACTACATTTACAACCAGCTAGAACGGTAGAGTTCATTTTATTTATGGGTGAGGAAGAAGGATTGCTAGGGTCTAGGGCTTATGTAGATGCAGCCATTAAAAATAAAAGTATTCATCAGTTGCGCTATATGCTTAATTATGATATGACCAACGACCCCAAAGGGTATTCATCAACCGCCGAAGAAAGTAGAGCATTGTTTGAATCAATTGGGTCAATTGCAAAAGGGTTTGATTCTTCCTATAAAAATATTTTTAGAGCTGGCGCTGGTTTACATAGTGACCATCAGCCATTTATGCTACAAGGCATTCCTACCGGAGGAGGAGCTGGAGGTGTATTGCCTAATAATTCAGGTCCATGTTATCATGCTGATTGTGATGTATTTAGTTTGGTTGATGAAAAAGGAATTAAAAATACAGTTCGGTTTAGTGCTATGTTATTATATGGTGTTGCGGATGCAACTGAAATTAAGGCCAAACATTTTACAGATGCCGAAACAAAGGAATTTTTAATCAAGAACAACCTCAAAGAGCCTTTGGAAATTGCAGGTGAATGGCGTTGGAAAGATTAGTTGGAAAATGAAATGATTAAAGGGTCAGTTTTTACTGATCCTTTTTTGTATAAGTAATGATAGGTGTACAGAAACCATAGCAGTAAGCATTCCAGCTCCTGCATCTAGTGGAAAATGTTGTGCTAAATAAATTCTGGAATAGCCAACCAAGGCTGCAATAAAAAATCCAATGATCCAAAAATAGCGGGTAGATAAAACTAAACATAATATTAAGTATACGCTAAATGCTGTGGTATTATGCCCTGAAGGAAAGCTATTGGAACGATGCAATTCAACACCTTCAACAGTATGTATTTGTGTTAAGTTGGTAATTGTAGCGGAAGGCCTTGCTTCATGTGGAAATACAAATTGTTTAGAACCTTGTACAATTAAAGTAGAAATAATAATAGTTGCCAACAAAAGAGGAAACAGCTGTTTTTTATAAATGAATATAAACACAGCTAAAGGAACCCAAACAATGCCATCCCCTAGATAAGTTAGATAATGAAAAAAATAATCTGCAATAATTCCTAAATTTTCATTTAGTAAAAGAAACAATTCAATTTTACCGCCAAGTAAGGAAAGCGTAATTAATATAATACCCAACCCACTGCTAAGTAAAGCGCCATTTTTATAAGATGCAATATTGAGTATTTTCAAAGCAGTTGATTTGTATGCAAATATAGGTATTCAAATTGCTGAAAATAATAACCCAACAGATAAGTAAAAAATCATGCATAAGTGTTGGGTTATCAGTAATAGATCAAGGTTTCTCAGTAGTTAGGCAACTCCGGCTAACTCTAAGCTTCGTTTCTTTAAATGAATAATATCTAAATTGTCTATTATTGAATCTGGGGTTAGTATTAGTGAAGTTTTATGCTGCTTCCACCAATCAAATTGAATTAATTTTTGACAATGCAGTACACCAATTAAATACTTTCGGTTTTCTTGTGCATGCCATTCTTCTATCCATTCAAATGCTTCACGAGGTACATACTTCCAGTCATCAAAACTTATATACACTTTAAGGTAATAGTCATTTGTTAGATCATTTGGTTTATGATGATACAGCTTTTTATATTCATATTTATAGTCGTATCTAAGTGCGGCTATATCACTTAATACTGCAGATGCAGTAGGAAAGCTTCCAGCTCCTTTTCCATAAAAAAATTGTTTATCAGCAAATCCACTTTCTATTACCACACCGTTGTACTCATTCTTTACAAAGCAAAGCGGATCATTTTTTGTAATGAATTGTGGTAAAACAAAAGCAGCTACTTTTCCATTCTTTAATTTTTTTGCTTGTGCTATTAATTTAATATCAAAGCTTTTTTCTTTTGCTACATCTGCATCATTATTCTGTACGTTTTGTATACCCGTAAATAAAATTTGATCTGGTTTTGCAACAATTCCATAGGCATGATTCAATAGGATAGCCCATTTATTTACTGCATCAAATCCATTTATATCCAATGTAGGGTTACTTTCCGCGAATCCTAATTGTTGCGCTAGCAAAAGAGCCGCAGCAAAATCTAATTTATCCTCAAACATCTTTGTAAGGATAAAATTAGTTGATCCATTAACAATAGCTTTAATAGAATGTAATAAATCATTGTCATAGTATTCTTCTAAATTCCTTATAACAGGAATAGATGCACAAGCGGAGGCTTCATATAGAAAAGATTCTCCTGTTTCTTTCTGCAAGGTTAAAATAGCCTGCAAATTTTCTGCAATCATTTTCTTGCTAGCACTTACTACCGCTTTCTTATTTCTTAACGCAGTTTCAATAATATTAAAAGCTGCTGCAGAATCATCAATTACTTCTACTATAACATTAATTTCATCATCGTTTAGTAATTCATTTTTATCAGTTGTAAATAAAGATGCAGGTGCATTCCTTTTTTTTGAAATATTTTTGATACATACTTTTTTAATGGTTGCTTTTAGTGAAGGAGTTTGTTGCAATATTTTATATAACCCTTCTCCAACTACGCCAAAACCAAATAATCCTATCGTAAGCTGTTTGTGTGCCTCCATATTTTTTATTTTACTGTTGTTACTGTTTGTTTAATTAATCTGTTTATTTTTTGTAAATCTAAAGCTTGTTGAAGATCTTTAATGAGGTCTTCTGCATCTTCTAATCCTATGGATAATCTTACTAAACTATCTGCAATACCTACTGCTTTTCTTTTATCGGCAGGAATAGATTTGTGGGTCATATTGGCTGGATGAGAAATTAAGCTTTTAATACCCCCTAAACTTTCTGCTAATTTAAATAGTTGAGTACTGGTTACTAGTTTACTAGCAGCAGCTTCAGTGTCTTTTTTTAAAGTAAAAGAAATAATACCTCCAAATCCAGAACACTGGTTTTTAGCAATTGCATGGTTTGGATGCGAGTTCAAACCTGGATAATACACTTTATTTACAGCAGAATGAGTAGTTAAAAACTGTGCAATCGTTAATGCGCTCTTACAATGTTGGTTCATTCTCAAAGGCAATGTTTCAATACCTCTTATAAGTAGCCAGCTATCAAATGGGCCAAGTATTGCACCACAAGCATTTTGTAAGTACTTTATTTTAGCACCTAATTCTATTGACTTTGTAACAACTACTCCTGCAATCAAATCACTATGACCTCCTAAATATTTTGTAGCACTATGCACTACAATATCTGCACCCAGTTCAAGCGGTTGTTGTAAAATAGGTGAGGCAAAAGTATTGTCTACACAAAGTAAACAGTTATGCACTTTAGCAATTTTTGCTATTGCTGCAATATCACTAATTTTTAAGGTAGGATTGGTAGGTGTTTCTATCCAAATGAGTTTTGTTTTTAACGTGATGGCATTAAAAACTTCCTCAATATTACTTGTATTGGTATAATGCACTTTGATGCCAAACTTTTCATATACTGATGTAAATAAGCGGTAAGCCCCACCATAAATATCATCTACGGCAATAATTTCGTCTCCGGTTTCCAGCAATTTTACAATAGCATCAATGGCAGCAAGTCCACTTGCAAATGCAATACCTGTTGTACCTTTTTCTAATTGTGCTATTAATTTTTCTACTATTTCTCTTGTAGGATTATTGGTTCTTGCGTAATCATATCCCTTGTTTTCTCCAGGCGCATCTTGTACAAAAGTGGAGGTTTGGTAAATGGGTACCGATATGGCCCCTGTTAAGGGGTCTATAGGAATGCTGTGAATTAATTCAGTAGCTGTGATCATGTTAAACAGTTTTTTCCTCTTTTGATAAAGAAGGGTGAATGAATGTTGTAAAAATTCTTTCAATACAAATGAAGAGAGGATTCTTGGGATTCAGCCAATAAAAAAGCCCAACTGAAAGTCAGATGGGCTGTATATAATTAACCAAGTGGTTATGTAAAGCTTACTCCGACTTATCTTCTCCCGATACCCTGGGATTGGAATTGGCACCTTCATACAACTGAGTGTTTATATGGGTTGCCAAGGCTTCATAGGGCCAAAACCCTCTGCCTTTCTTGATAAGTATATAAAGAACTACTGCAAATATAAATACACAAATTGAATTTGCCAAATATTAGTCTACTAATTTAGTAGAAAATAAACTATTCCTTTTTTTTGCTACTTAGAACCTTTAAGCCCATTGGCTGTTTGTATATTTACGTTCTCTTATGGTAAAAAATAAAATAAATACACCACCTGCTTTAAATCAAGAAACAGCATTTATTGATGTTTATGGTGCTCGTGAACACAATTTAAAAAATATAGATATTCGCATTCCTAAAAATAAATTGGTGGTGTTTACTGGAGTAAGTGGAAGTGGTAAATCTTCTTTGGCATTCGATACCATTTATAACGAAGGGCAACGGAGGTATATGGAGAGCTTTAGCGCCTATGCCAGACAGTTTATGGGAGATATGGAGCGGCCTGATGTAGATAAAATAACGGGGCTATCTCCCGTAATTTCTATTGAGCAAAAAACAACCAATAAAAATCCTCGATCTACAGTAGGAACAGTTACGGAAGTGTACGATTTTCTAAGATTGTTTTATGCACGTATTGGAGAAGCATATAGCTATAATACGGGTAAAAAAATGGTGAAGTTTAGTGAAGAAGAAATTGTTGAAAATATTTTTTCAAAGTACGGAGGAAAAAAAATTAGCTTATTAGCTCCAATTGTACGCGGAAGAAAAGGCCATTATCGAGAACTCTTTGAAGAAACCAGAAAAAAAGGTTTTTTAAAAGTGAGGGTTGATGGAGATGTGATAGATCTTACACCAAAATTACAAGTAGATAGATATAAAATCCATGATATTGAAGTGGTAATTGATCGGTTGCAAGTTACTGCAGATATGAAAGTTCGCTTAAGCCAAAGTGTTCAACAAACACTTAAAATGGGCAAGGATTTATTGTTTTTATTACTAAATGATACTGGAAAAACAATTCAATTTTCTAAGCAATTAATGTGTGAAGACACGGGTATTAGTTATGAAGAACCATCCCCTAATGCTTTTTCTTTCAATTCCCCTTATGGGGCATGCCCAACCTGTAAAGGATTAGGGCATGTTTCTTCTATAGATATGCAATCCATTATTCCAGATGTAAATCTTACTATCAATGAGGGGGGAATAGCCCCTTTGGGCGTTCAAAGGGATGCGTATATGTTTAGAAATGTAGAAGTACTTGCTAAAAAACACAAGATTAATCTCAATAAACCAATCAAAGAATTAAGTGCCACTTCATTAAATATATTGCTTTACGGAAATGCAGATGGCGGAACACTTGATACAGACAACGTTGATGATTCCCTTCCATTTAAACCCTATGAAGATATTTTTGAAGGTATTATTCCTATGCTAAAAAGATGGTTCACCGGGGTTAATAGTAACGGTATGCGAGAGTGGGTAGAACAGTTTATGGAATTAAAAGTTTGTAATACTTGTGGTGGACAAAGATTAAAAAAAGAAAGTTGTTGGTTTAAAATAGATGAAAAAAATATTTCCGAATTAAGCAATTTAAATTTAGATAAATTACAAAATTGGTTTACTGGTTTAGAAAAGCGAATGAATAAAAAACAGAATATTATTGCAAAAGATATTCTAAAAGAAATAAGGGAAAGAATTCAGTTTTTATTAGATGTTGGGCTCAATTATCTTTCTTTAAATAGACCTTCTAAATCTTTAAGTGGAGGAGAGTCTCAACGGATAAGATTGGCTACTCAAATTGGGTCTCAGTTACAAGGGATTACCTATATATTAGATGAGCCCTCTATTGGATTGCATCAAAGAGACAATCAACAACTAATTCATGCGTTACTACATTTACGAGATATTGGTAATTCGGTATTAGTTGTTGAACATGATAAGGATATTATGTTAGCTGCAGATTATTTGGTTGATATTGGTCCTAAGGCTGGAAAGTTTGGAGGATATATTGTAAGTGAGGGCACTCCTGCAGAAGTGTTAACTAGCAATTCAGAAACGGCTACCTATTTAAATGGCGCTAAATGTATTGCAGTTCCTACAGAACGAAGACAGGGCAACGGAAAATCACTGGTGCTGAAAGGAGCTTCGGGTAATAATTTAAAACAGGTTGATATTCGTTTTCCTTTAGGAAAATTAATTGTTGTAAGTGGAGTTAGTGGAAGTGGTAAATCTACTTTAATTAATGAAACACTGTATCCTATTTTGTCTAAACATTGTTATAATAGCCGGGTTAGCCCAATGCCTTTTACATCAATTGAAGGCTTAGAAAATATAGATAAAGTGATTGAGATAGATCAGTCACCTATTGGTAGAACACCACGAAGTAATCCAGCAACATACTGTGGCTTTTTCACCGAAATACGAACTTTATTTGCATCGGTACCCGAAGCAAAAATTAGGGGGTATCAGGCTGGTAGATTTTCATTTAATGTAAAAGGTGGAAGATGTGATGTTTGTGAAGGGGGCGGAATGCGCGTTATTGAAATGAATTTTCTGCCAGATGTTTATGTGAATTGTGAGAAATGCAATGGAAAAAGGTATAATCGGGAAACCCTCGAAATACGGTATAAAGGAAAATCTATCAGTGATGTTTTAAATATGACAGTAGAAGAAGCCAGTGAATTTTTTCAACCCGTGCCTTTTTTATATAGAAAAATAAAAGTATTAGATGAAGTAGGGCTTGGCTATATCACTTTAGGTCAATCTGCTGTAACACTTAGTGGAGGCGAGGCACAGCGTGTTAAGTTAGCCACTGAACTAGGTAAAAAAGATACAGGAAAAACTTTTTATATTTTAGATGAACCTACTACTGGGCTGCATTTTCAAGATATAAAACATCTTTTAGATGTGTTGAATAAGTTAGTAGATCGTGGTAATTCTGTTTTGGTGATAGAACACAATCTAGACGTAATTAAAGTAGCAGACCATATCATTGATATAGGACCAGAAGGGGGCGATGATGGGGGTAGAATTTTATTTGAGGGTACACCTGAAGAGATGATCAAAAATAAAAAAAGTCATACGGCTAGATATTTAAAAACTGAATTAAAATAGTAATATTTTTTTATTTGTTGATTGTGTTAACTTCATGCTATGGATTTAAATGACTTAAATTTTTTACCAGAATGGGATGATAGTCGCTATAAACTTGGCCAAGATGATGCAGGTGAAGAATGGCGGCGTGGACCTGCAAAAGCCATTGCTAAAGCGATGTATAAACAATGGCGTGAAGTTTTTGGTTTGGTTATTGCTTTTGCAGAAAATTTGGCTGATGATGGAGAAGACAATCATCCAGCCTCTACTAAAGCTTTGATTTATGAAAATATGATGATTGTAGCTCCAAAAATTATTGGTGCTATTAGTATGGATCTGTATGTACTAAAAATGGAGAATGCATCTAATATTAGAACCAATTGTAAACAAATGATGGAACAAATAGGATTTGCTGTTTTAATGGGTTGGGCAGATGATTCACATAAAAAAGTAATTGAAGAGGCATTGTATAAATTCAGAGAATTGTATAAGCAATGGGTATCTACTTTTCAAAAAGATTCTTACGAAGATGAATGGGGTTTATTTGTTTAAAAAATAACCTATTACATTTCTTCTTTGTGTTTGGGTTGCCACACTAAATAAAAATATCCCAAAATTAAAATACCAATCATAAAAGGTATTAAAGCCAAATGCTTAAAGCTAAATGCTCCATAAATATGTATGGTATCAAAATGTAGGAACTCACTAATCATCCAATAAGAATTAGCAGAGATCCAAACCGTGATGGCTAAATTATGGCATAACTCAGACATATATTGTCGGGTTCGGTAGGCAATAATGATTGAAACAGCCAATGTAGGAATAATCATGGTAATCCCTAACCATCTCCAACTCATACACCATGCTATATCTTTAAAAAGCCAAAATACAATATGGAGATTTTCCATTTTTCTATATTTCAGCGGAATTATATAATTGGCAATTTCTTTTTCAGACGATAAATTTCGCTGATCATGCATTGGTTCTTGCATATCCAAAATAGCAGCCGTGGCTGATGGAGGTTTACCCATTCTGTTGGTTTAGTGGCTTTAAAAAGCAATATTAAATTTTTGTAATCAATTATCGGCTTAAAATTTGTCTAAACCGCTGTACATTGACTAAGGGGTGTAAGGGAGATCCATCAATTAAATGTGCTGTAAGCTGCTTTGCAAAATACGGTGTAAGGCTGCAACCCTTAGAACCCATGCCATTAAATAAGCCAACAGAGGAAAATACAGGGTGTAAGCCTACAAAGGGCCTTCTTTCTACATTGGCAGGTCTTTCGGCAGCTTGGTGGTCTATAATTTTAAAAGGAAGTTTTAACCATTGAGATAATTGTTGGGTTACTTTTTTATAAAATTCAGGGGTAGGATCTACATTTACATAGTTCCAATGATAAGTAGACCCAATCCAAAACAGATTATCCTTCCAGGGTACAATTTGTATTCCTTGCTTATAAATATGGTTTGTAGGAAGTCCCTTGATTTCCGCAAAAATAACTTCTCCCTTATTGAATGAATATGGAAGCAAATGAAAATAAGGATTATTTAATCCAGAAATACCATCACAAAAAATTATTTTTTTTGCTTTTATTTTAGCATTATAAATTACTTCATTTTCTGAAATTGAGCAATTAGAAATTTCAAATTTTTCTTGTAATAATCCATTTTGTTCAATCAATTTCTTTCTCCATCCATTTAGCATGGCATGTAAATTAATTAACCAACAAGGATTAATTTCTCCCACTCCAATGCTTGGGTTAAAATATTTAAATAGTTCATTTGTGTTAAGAGGGTATCTTAAATATTCTTTTTCAGTAGTAAGCCTTTGTTCAAAGGCTTGTTTCATTTGAGGAGTAGAATAAAAATCTACCATATTACATTGGGTAATTAAATGCACACCTAATTCATCTCCCAATGTTGTATAAGCTTCTACTGCAAAAGGCATCAATGTTTCTATTTCCCAGGTTCGAACAATTCTTCTACCTGTAACTGGGTTAATTACACCGCTTGCAATTTTAGAAGCAGAATTAGCTATTGATTGATCAATCACCAATACTTTTTGTTTTGCGCGCATTAAATTCCAGCTAAGAAAAGTACCACATAATCCTTGTCCGATAATTATATAATCTACTTCTTCCATCATTATTCTTTAATTCTAATATTCATTCCTGCAGAATAGCTAGTAAACTCAGGTGCATACATGCATTGAATACTTGCAATTCCTGCAGAGAAAATACCAATTTGATTGGCAAAACATTCGTAGCTTAATATATAACTCCCTTTTGTTAAATGATTAATATAATATTGAGTGCTAATATCTTTTGTACTTTGATAAAAGGATAAATTCTGTTGCCACTGATATCCACTCAATACATTTAAAGGCTCCATAGAGGAAGCTCTTAAATCTTTTATTTGAATATACTCCATATCTCTATTTGATTGTATGTTCAATTGTATAACCAATTTTTCTCCCAAGTTAATTTCATCATTTTCTTTTAGGAGAACCAGTGATTTTCCCGAAAAGGAATTTCGCTCAACAAATACTTGTTTAATAATGTTAAGTGGGCTATTATTAGCCGTATGGATCTTATTTAAATCTTCAATATACTGCCAATAGATAGCTCCATAACTGGGAGAAGCTTTTTGGGTTGTTGGATTGCTCTTACTTACTTTTAGTTGTATGTTACCCATTATTGGTTCAATCTTTTCACCAAGTATGGTTTTTTTAAAATAGCCTGATCCTGCTATTTGTTTTTCTTGTGTATTAGTGATGTATTGATTTCCTAATGTAAATTCAATTTTCATTGTGTTATTTAAGAAATTGGTACTATTGCTATTCTTCATTAACAATGCATAACAAGCATCTGCAGTTTCTATAGAATTTGTCCAATGGTTGGTTTGCTTATTAAGGATTAACCAAGTTTGTATGGCATCAATTGCATTGCTGAATAAATTGTTTTTTTCTGTTGAATTGATTTCACTAAAACAATTCAGCATCATTGTTTGGAATTCAATAGGGCTTTCATACCAATAATTGGTATATGTATTTTTCCAATACATACCTTGTTGAGGATGGTTTATGGCATTTTCTAATAACGCAGGCAATATTTTTTTAACCGCCCAGTTTGTTTCATTATTTCTATGTGCTATTATAGCAATTTTAGCTTTGGTAAATGTGTTTTGAGTATTCCAAAAAATTTTACTTTGCTGGTAAAAATATTGATTAACTAAAGGAAACTTTACTGCAATATCACTGTAAAAACTGCGCATGTATAAATAGTTTAACTGCGCCAAATTTGGAACTTGCTTATTTAAATCAATTTTATTTTTGATCAAGTAATCATACTCATCATGAATAAACTCATCTGCATAATTCAAAGCTTTGGTAACTATTGCATTGATCCTACTTGTAAAATTTGGCTGAATAGCTCCTATTTTTTTCAATTTACCAAATCCTGTTAAAATAGTATGCGTTATAAATGCGTCACTATTCCCTCCTTTAAACCAAGGGAAAGCACCATTTTCCAATTGCAGATCTCCCAAACTATTTATTAGTTTATTTGCGTTTACATTTAATGAAGCAGTTTCAAATAAATGAGCAATTCTTTTTTGTTGTTCTGTTTCTGAAACTGCATCTAATACCCAAGGAGTTTCGGTTAATACATTTTGTATTAATTCCTCGTTCTTTAAAAGATTACTTTTAAGTGAACTACTATCTTTTTTCCAAGCTTTAAAAACAGTTTGAATGGTTGGATTTTTTTGTACAATATAGGAAGCCAATTGATTGGCATAGAATTGATGAAATAGTTGCTCGGTACTTTCATTTTTTGCAAACATCAAATAAGGTAAGGCCTTTACTATATTCCAAATAGGGTTACTGGTATATTCTATGGATAATAATTGATTGGTTGCTGTAGAACTATTACTGTTCAGTAATTTGTTGAAACTTAAATTTAGGGTACTGTCTTTAGATAAGAATATAGGGAGGGTTTCTGTTACCAAATGTCTATTGGTAATCACGGGTAAGCTATTTTCTTCTGCGTCACTAAAATTGCCTGCTCTTGCAACAATTCTCCAAATAAGAGGCTTATTAAAGCTAAAAGGAACTTGTATGGGGAAACGAATATTTACAGATTCGCCATGCCCTACTGTAAAATATTGATTGGGAAAAACATTTTGAAACCAGCCATCCACCGAATTGTTGGTGCTGGCATCCAATAACTCAAGGGTAATAGTTCCAGTTAAGTCTTTATCACTCAAATTAGCAATTTTACTACTAAATTCTATTTGATCTCCCTCTCTTAAAAAGCGAGGAGCATTGGGTTGTACCATCAAGGTTTTTTGAGTAATAATTTCTGTTGTGTTGATGCCAAAAGTAAGGCCCTTGGTATGTGCCAAACTCATCCATTTCCATTTGGTAACTGCCTCGGGTAGGGTAAAACTAAATTGATAATTTCCTACACTATCAGCTAATAGTTGTGGAAAGAAAAAGGCTGTTTCAGTAAAGTTTTTCCTAATATTTATAATTGGATGTTTATTAGAGTTTTTAATGGTACTGCCATCAATTATATTATTTCCTGTAATTGAATCTATAATACCAAACCTTGTATTTGCTTTATCATAGGATTCTTCTCGAATGGAATTATTACCTCTTATACTAATTTGTTGCATACTCGTACTTGCCATCATTGCTTTATTAAGAACCCCCATGGATCTTAGCATCGTTACATTGCTTGTTCCTAAAAAATCCGCTGCTGAATTAGCCAATCGTAGGGGAATATTGACTAGATCAGTTATCCATTTTATAGGCTTTTCGTATTCAAAAATTGCTCCAATACCAAATTGTGAAGAACTAAAATTACCTGCCCATTTAGTATGATGATATACTTGCGGAATATTCCATTGATGCGGTTCTAATTCATCTAAACTGGCATCATACATACTGGTAAGTAATTCAGCAGCTTCATTTGTTCCTTTTATTTTTATATTCCAGGTTTCGTTTGCACCTGGTTCATATATTTTTCTATTAGTACCGTATTCAATGGTGAATTGTTTATTATCCCAAGGAACATCAACCTGGTATTGTTTGGTAAAAAATTGACCCTTGTATACAAAAGCATCAGTAATAATGATATTCCCCCTGTCTCTTTCTGTTGGAATAATGATGAATTTCTCTATGCTATTTTTTTGTTCATAAGTATACTGGCCAATGGTGTCTTCTTTTCTGGTTGTTTTTCTAACCAAATAAGTTGAAGCAATACTAGAACCTATAATAAATTGAGCGGTATCAGATGGCTTGGCTACAATAGTAGGTGTATTTAAAAAGTCCATTGCGCTTAAGCCCATATTGGCTTGCGCTATATCATACACTTGAATATATTGCTCAGTTTTACTAATTACCCCAAATGAATCTATACAACTTGCATTTATTTTATACCAGCCTGCTTCTATAATACCAACAGGAATAAGCAAACTCATTTTGGAAGAGGGCTGAAGGATAGAATCATTCAATTGAATTGCTGTACTAGCTTGATTGGCTAGATTCGATTCATCATTATAATCATCATCTGGGAAATATTGATGGTATTCTTTTGCTGATAAAATAAACTGATCGGGTCTTTGCCAAATTCTTTTTCTATAAATAGTTGAAGCCTGATTTATTTTAGCAATAGATAAGTGAATAGAGGTTGTCACCGGAATATTGTTAGCATTTTTAGCAATTGCATGAATAGTTGTGAATGATTTTTTTTCTATTATGGCAGGTAAGTTAATATGTATTTGCAATGGGGCATTGCCTGCTACAATCACCGTGTTGCTACTTTGAGTTTCCCCATTGATATCAGTTACGTTTGCTTCTATAGTATAGTAAGTAAGCATACTTGAATCTTGCTGTTCTTGTTTCAATGCTTTAAAAGGAATAGTAAATTCACCCAACGCATTGCTGTATGTTTCTCCACTTGTAAGTTCAGCATTCGCTTCATTATAGGTAGGGTATGATTTTCTATTGTAAGGTTGCATCAAATATTGTTGCTGTTTGATGGTATAGCTTATTTTGGCATCGTTGATATTATTTCCTGCAAATGCAATTGCAGTTCCTTTTACAAATACAGAATCATCATACCGGTATACCCGATTATTCTTTTGAAAGGAGATTGCAAATTTGGGATGCTTGTATTCTTCTACTAAAAAATAAGTACTTGAATTATTGAATGAAGGCGATGATAAACTATAATTTCCTGTTAACCCTTTTAAAGGCAAAGTAAATTGGCCACTAACAGATCCAAACTCATTCAGCATTAATTGAAGAGAATCCATTATTTTAAAATGAACATCTTTCAGGTAAATTTTTATATTTTCTGGTTTGTTGTAGAGTTTGCTGCTAGTTAATTTTGATCCTCTTGTAATGGCAATGGCTTTAAATTGTATTTTTTGGCCAGGCCGATAGATGGCTCTATCTTTAAAATAATACAATTGTTTATTGCGCTCTTCTTGTAATTCCTCATTTTCAATTTCAATGGGTGGGTTAATTTCTTCTGCAAAAGTTACATATTCATTTTCTGAACTAAATAAATATTGATTTCCTTTTTTTATTTCAAAGCAAAAAGTAGAATAATTATTTCTGGAATTTTTTAATTGGAATGATCCATTTTCATCCGAAACAGTTTTACTAAATATTTTTAGTGGCTTTTTTTCTTTGGTATAAACAGTAATTGCTGCATGTTTAATAGGCTCTCCATTTTCCCAATTACGTACAAAAAAGTAATTTCCATCTCTAAAATAGGTAATATTAGAAACACTAAAATAACTTGCAGATAAATAATCAATGCTTGTATCAAATTGCTTGCTAGTGCTTAGTAATAAAATATAAGATCCCGTAGGCAACGAATTTATTTTTATTTCTACCGCATGTTGGTGGTGATCTTCTGAAGCTGGTAATTTATATTCAAGTGTTTCATCGTATGCTAATTTAGACAAGGAATGCCATTGTATTGGAGTATTATTTAACTGGGTTGCCCATTTTAGCGGATCAACTTTAATTAGCCTTCCATAAACCGAATCTGTATTTTGATATTGAATAAGTATTCTAAATGGTTTATTAGGTAAATTAATTTGTTCAATATTAGCAGTTAATTGCCTTTGCGTAATCTTATTGTATAATTCAAATAGACCATTTTTTTCCCAAGCTTCTTTTCCATATATTTTTTTTGAATCGCATAAATATTTCAACGCAATGTTTAGTTCATTTCGAAAACTGGTATCTCCAAATGGATTATACTTGTTTGCTTTTTCAATGCATAATTCTGCTAATAAAAAATAAGCCTTAATACTAGTAGCACTGGTTGCATCCCATTGAATAACATTTTTTAATGCCTGCTCATAAAGTTCATTTTTATTATGAACTTTACTCAATGGATATACCCAATTTAATCTTTCAATAGTAAACTTGGTTAAAATGGAAAGATCGGTGTCATGTTCATGTGCTTGTAAAATAGATTGATATAATGTAATTGCTTTCCAGTTTTTATTTACACCAGATTGAATAGGAAAGGGCGTTTTTATAAATTCACTTGTATTAGTTAAAAAGAATGTATTGTACCATATCGGTTTACTATTAAAATCAGGATTTCCAAAATCATTTCCCTTATAATACTTTAGAGCCTCGTTTACGAGTAAATCGTACATGCTCAATGATTTCAAAGAGTTATCATCACCTAATATCAATGCATGATATGATTGAATAGAAGTTACTTGTAGTTGTTTTTTTTCTTTTAATGAAAGGTCAAAATAATATTGAATCAGTTGGTGTATCTGGTTTGTGCTTAAACTAGTAAGATCTGAAGAGTCAACGTTTTGTTTATTTTTCTTATTAAAAAAAGTATGCCTATTTTCTTGGTAATATCGCCAATAGTGGTTTGCTAAAATTGAATATAGTACAGCATTATGTATTGGATCTTTACTTTTTTCTAAAGTAGCTTTGATTCGATCAATAAAAAGGTTTGAATTGGATGTTGAAATTTTGTCTTTTAAATAGAGTTCATAAAGCAAACATTTAATAGTTTCATCTTGTTGGTTAGCTTCATGGGCATGTTGATATATTTTGTAAATTTTTTCTAAACCTGTTTTAGGCAAATCGGCTTGTAAAATCAAACTATCTATTTCATTCCATTCTTTAGTATAACTAAACTTATTAGATTGAGACAGTACATTGCTGGAAAAAATCAGTAAAAAAAAGTATAAGAATATATATTTATACATACTATGATATTTTTTTAGATAATCATGCTAAGATGCAAAGGACGGATTCATTTCACAAAAAATCCCGAAGTGATGAGCTTCGGGATTGCTAAAAATAGTATAAATCTTATTTTTTTAGTGCTGCGGCCATGGTAATACCAATATCTGCAGGGCTTGCAACAACTTCAATTCCACATTCAGTCATGATTTTCATTTTTGCGGCGGCTGTATCATCTGCTCCACCAATAATGGCTCCAGCATGTCCCATTCTTCTTCCTGCAGGAGCTGTTTGTCCTGCAATAAAACCTACAACAGGTTTTGTTTTATTTTCTTTTATCCAATAAGCGGCTTCGGCTTCCATATTTCCGCCAATTTCTCCAATCATGATAATACCATCTGTTTCAGGATCGTTCATCAGTAGTTCTACTGCTTCTTTAGTAGGTGTTCCAATAATAGGATCACCACCAATGCCTATTGCAGTGCTAATCCCTAAACCCGCTTTCACCACTTGATCTGCTGCTTCGTAGGTAAGGGTACCACTTTTAGAAACAATACCTATTTTACCAGGTTTGAAAATAAATCCGGGCATAATTCCAACCTTCGCTTCCCCTGCCGTAATAACGCCAGGGCAATTGGGTCCAATCAATCTGGTATTGCTTCCCTTCAAATAGTTTTTTACTTTCACCATATCTTGAACAGGAATTCCTTCTGTAATACAAACAACTAATCCAATACCTGCATCTGTTGCTTCCATAATGGCATCTGCTGCAAAAGCAGGTGGAACAAAAATGATACTTACATTAGCTCCTGTTTGTTTAACTGCATCCGAAACAGTATTAAATACAGGTTTGTCTAAATGGGTTGTGCCCCCTTTATTAGGTGTAACACCTCCTACCACATTGGTTCCATATTCAATCATTTGAGTAGCATGAAAAGTTCCTTCTGTTCCGGTAAAACCTTGAACAATGATTTTTGACTGCTTATTTACGAGTACTGACATAGCCTTTCTTTATTCGGATGATTAATTTTGTGCAAAAATAAGTGAAATTGGCCGTTTATCATTCTATTCAGACAAAATGCCACAGAAATTCGTTGGCATTTGTTTTGTATATTTCTTTCCAATCAAACAACAAACGTTTAACTTACATCAAATAAAAATCAATTATGAGCACAAAAAACATTACCCTTATTGTAATTGCTGGTTTAATCTTATTATTAGGAGGATGCGGTTGCAACGGTTATAATGGATTGGTACAACAAGACGAAACAGTTAGTAAAGCATGGAATAATGTACAAAGTGATTATCAGCGCCGAGCCGATCTAATACCCAATTTGGTAAATACAGTAAAAGGAGAAGCAAATTTTGAACAATCTACATTAGAAAATGTGGTAAAAGCAAGAGCAAGTGCAACACAAATGAAAGTAGATGCAAAAGACCTTACTCCAGAAAAACTACAAGAATTTCAAGCTTCTCAAGGCCAATTGTCTCAAGCATTGGGTAGATTGTTGATGGTAACAGAAAATTATCCAAATCTTCGTGCAAATGATGCATTTCGCGGGTTACAAGCTCAATTAGAAGGAACAGAAAACCGTATCAAAGTTTCTAGAAACGATTTCAACGCAGCTGTTGCTGATTACAATATCAAGGCAAGATCTTTCCCAATGAATATTTTGGCAGGGTTAACAGGCTTTAAAGTAAAAGAAGGGTTTAAAGCAGAAGCCGGTTCAGAAAAAGCACCAGAAGTTAAATTCTAAAATCAGCACATGTTCGGATTATTCCAAAAAAAACCTGTTGATTATTTTAATTCAATAGAAAAAGAAGCAATCGTAGAAGCCATTCGCCTTGCTGAATTAAAAACCAGTGGGGAAGTGAGAATTTATATTGAAGGAAAATGTAAACAAGCCGATCCGGTAGATCGTGCTAGGAAAATTTTTCATCAATTGAAAATGAATAATACGCAGGAAAGGAATGGGGTTTTAATTTATATGGCCATGAAAGATCGCAGATTGGCTGTTTATGGTGATGAAGGTATTCACAATAAAGTGGGCAATGCATTTTGGAATTCTGAAGTAAAAACCATGTTGGCGCAATTTAATCAACAGAATTATTCGGCTGGTTTGGTTCAAATAATTCAGGATATAGGAGAAGCATTGGTATTGCATTTCCCCTATAATGCAACAATGGATAAAAATGAATTACCCGACGATATTGTATTTGGAAAATAAACCACAAAGCCCTTTCTATTGTTGAAGGGCTTTGTTAATATCATTGCATGAAGAAATTTCTTTTAATTATAAGTTGTTTAATTGCTAGCTTTTTTATTCAAGCGCAAGACGTTTTGCCTAAACCCAATCCACCTCGCTTAGTTACTGATGCTGCTGGTGTATTAACTCCAGAGCAAGTAGCTACTTTAGAGCAAAAATTAGTAGCACTTGACGATAGCAGTTCTAATCAAATTGCGGTGGTGTTAATTAAAACACTGGATGGGGTTGCGATAGAAGACTATGCACAAAAATTATTTAGGGAATGGGGAATTGGAAATAAAAAAACCAATAATGGGGTATTGATCATTGCAGCTATTGACGATAGAAAAATGTGGATCACCGTTGGGTATGGATTAGAAGGTGCTATACCAGATATTACTGCATCAAGTATTTATAGAAATGAAATGGCACCTGCTTTTAAAGAGCAGAACTATTATGTAGGAATCAACAATGCTATTAATGCATTATCAAAAGCTGCTGTAGGAGAATATAAAACAAAAAGAGATCGTGCAAAAGGAGGCAAAGGAAATTCTGTAATTACTTTTTTATTTATATTGTTTGTAGTATTGATGATTGTACTTAGAGGTGGAGGAGGCCGCGGAGGGGGAATGGTTAGTAGACGCGGTTTTGGTAATGTAGCAGAAGCAGTGCTTTGGTCATCATTACTGGGTGGTGGAAGCAGAGGTGGGGGTGGTTTTGGTGGTGGAGATAGTGGAGGTGGTTTTGGTGGGTTTGGTGGTGGAAGCAGTGGTGGAGGAGGTGCAGGAGGAAGTTGGTAAATGATTTATTGCAACATGCTAAAATATGTATTATTCAGTTTCATTTTTTTTACAGGACTAAGATCATTTGCCCAAATATATGATCGGTACATGAATAAAAAATTTGACGTAAAACAGCAACAAAATAATACCACTACTTTGTATTTACAAGGTAAAGAATCTGTATTTTATTCCAATAAAACTATTCAATCTACTTGCGCTGTAAATGAAGTGTTTCCATCTGGATATGAATTAAAAGTTAGTATTAATTTAATCAGTGGTTATTTAAATGCTTTTGGTCAGGAACAAGAATTTAATACAACAAAACAATCTACTCTTCGTGCCGAAGATTCTGCAACAATTCAATCTCTATTAAATAAAGTGCAAATAGTAAAAGTGCATAATCATCAACAGATTTTTACCAATGATACAAGTAGGGGAAGTGTTATTGTTACTCCAGATAATGTTACTAAATATTTTTTAGCAATACCAGATAGTGCTTTAAAATTAGGATATAGTTGGTCCGATTCCACTACGATTGATAGTAGCAAAACAATAAATGAGTATATTATTAATAATATGAATACCGATTCATTACAAATAATAGTATATAGTGTACTTCAACAACGCACCATTGTACAGCAGCAAAATCAACAATTGGTACAACAACTAAAAGGGTATTCGAAAGCAGAAAGATGGTACTCCATAAAAGGAGGTTTGTTAAAAAGGGAGGTTTTAAGTACTACACTCAATGGGATCTCTAAAATGTATGGCCAATCTTTTCCAATCTCTATCAAAATTAATACCCAGACGTTTTTACAAGAGAAACGGTAATATCTATTTTACAATATAAATATTACTTAGGCAAGTTCAATTTTATATAATCTGCAAAATTTTGTAAACCCTTTTTTTCCTTGTTCGATGCTATATTTTTAAGCATTATCTCATTGATATATACATCTGTTGTTTTTCTACTTTCTTTAGGTAGTGCTTCTCTAAAAGCCACAATTAAATCAATTCCTTTTTTAAATTTATCTATGTCATTCACTTTTACTAAACAGTCTGATAAAGAAAAAGCAGCGGTTAATTTATCTGATGAAATAGGCATTTTACTAAAACTACTTGCAATAAAATCAAATGCGTTTTCATCGCCAAATGCGGCTATAATGGCTGTAATAGCATTGTTTAATCTGCCTTTAGTGGGCTGTTTAGATAGTTCAATAGCCTTCCTATAGGCTGCGCTACTATCTATCATGGATAAGGCATATAATGCAGCTCCAGCTACAGAATAAGATGAATCACCAATTGCTTTATTAAATAGTGATAGGTAAGTAATATCTTTTTGTTTGCCTAAGAGTTGAATAGCATCTGCAATTACCAATTTAGAAGAATCGGTTTTTACGATATTGGCAATCTTGTTTAACGTAGCTTCATCTAATTGAACTAATTCCAATCCATTTAATGCCTTTATTCTAATTCTAAAAAAAGGATCATTCAGTGCGTCTTTTAATATTTGAATAGCGGTTGAATCATCTACGATTAATAAAGCTGCATCTAGGGCATTATTTCTATTATTGAAACTAATTCCATGTTTATATTGATATGCATATTCTTGAATAGATTTATTTTCTTTTTTCTCTGCAAGCAATACGCCATCTGGATCTATGTTAATCAACTGGGGTTTTGATGCTGCGGGAAAATAAAAACTATCTATTTTATTTTCAGTGTACACTGAATAAGATTTTTTAGTAACATTTTCATAAATGTCAATCTTTATAGGTAGTTTAAAGGCAATATCTTCTTGAGTTTGTTTAATCAACACTTTTACTAAACGGTCTTGTTGATTGTAATGATAGGTAACAGAAAGTTTTGGATGTCCATGATTAAAATACCATTGATTAAAAAACCAATTCAAGTCTTTCCCAGTAATAGATTCAAATGCCATTCTTAATTTGTGTGCGCTACCATTGCCAAATGAATTGTCTGTTAAATATTTATTGAGTGCTGCATAAAATGCTACATCTCCAACATAACTTCTAAGCATATTTAAAATTCTACCACCTTTATGATAACTTACTAAATCAAAAAGATCTTCTTGACTTTCATAATAAAAACGTACTAAATTATTAGATGCTGCATTACTGCTACTAAAATAAGCTTGCATATCTTTTAAGTTATCAAAAGCTGCATCATCTTTTCCATATTTGTATTCTGTCCAAAGAATTTCACTGTAATTGGCAAAACTTTCATTAACCGTTAAATTACTCCAACTTTCTGCAGTTACATAATCTCCAAACCATTGATGAAATAATTCATGCGAAATAGTGCTTTCCCATACATTTCCATCTAATAATTCTCGGGCATCTTGTTGTGCCGATTCTTGATGAAGGGTAGCTGTGGTATTTTCCATTGCGCCACTTACAAAATCTCTACCAACAATTTGACTGTATTTAGCCCATGGAAATTCAACGCCTAATTTGTTTGAAAAAAAAGCCATCATTTCTGGGGTATTACCAAAAATATTTCTGGCTACTTTTTCATATTCTTTTTCTACATAATAACTTACTTCTTTACCCTTGTAACTATCTTTCACAATGGCATAATTCCCAATTCCAATAAAAAACAAATAAGGAGCATGTGGTAAATCCATAACCCATTTATCTGTTCGGGTTCCATTCATATTAATTTGTTGTTTAACCAGTTTACCGTTACTCAGTGACACATATTGTGCAGGTATAGTAAGGTTAAACTCCTGTGTACATTTTTGATTGGGCTTATCAATGGTAGGTATCCAAACAGAAGTGGCTTCTGTTTCACCTTGGGTCCAAATTTGAATAGGTTTTTCTTTATCGGTTCCTAGTGGATTAATAAAATATAGTCCTTTAGCATCTTTAATAGCCTCGCTACCCATTGCAGCAAATTCATTGGGATTGGCAACATAATCTATATAAATTGTATACTGTTCATTGCTATTATAGGATTTGTCTAATTGAATATGCAGATATCGATTATTGTATGTGTATTTTAATGGTATAATTTTTTCATTTTTAAATAAAGCAACTTGATTAATTTTCATACCCTTTGCATCTAA
>JAVHPL010000016.1:0-6254 GCA_036170555.1 Sediminibacterium sp.
TCACCAGTCTTTTCATTCATTCTCAGTTAAAAGGGCGTAATAAGTAAGATTTTCCTTACTTTTGCCGTCCAAAAAATAAATACAATGAATACAATTACAATCGAAGGTGTTCTGAGGACCGAACATGGCAAAAAAGCCGCCCGCCAAATTCGCTCTCAAGAAAATGTGCCAGGTGTAATTTACGGGGGTGCTGAGGAGGTAAATTTTTACGCTCCGGCTAAGGCCTTTAAACCCTTAGTGTACACTGGTGAATTTCAGTTAGCAGAAGTTACAATAGGTGCTAAAAAATACAAGTGTATTTTAAAAGACCTGCAGTTCAACAAAGTGAATGATCAATTAATACATGTTGATTTTTTAGAACTAGTTGGAGACAAAAAAGTAGTTGCCACATTGCCCATTAAATTTACAGGCGTTTCTGTAGGAGTAAAAGGTGGTGGTAAATTGGTAACTAAAATGAAGTCTTTAAAAGTGAAAGCGTTGCCAAAAGATCTTACCTCTACCATTACGGTAGATATTACCAATCTAGATTTGAATGGTAATATTCGCGTAGAAGATGTAAAAGCGGCAAACATAGAAATTTTAAATTCACCTCGTATTCCTATTGCATCAGTGGTGTTAACACGTCAATTAAAGCAGGATGAAGCAACTGCAACCAAAGAAGAGAAGAAAAAATAGTTTACTAATATGCTTTCAGGAAGGCTCGGTTTTACCGGGCCTTTTTATTTTAGTTTACTCGTATTGAATCTTATAACCAATTTAAAAAGTGCACAGATTTCAATTGGCTTAATTTTATTATTCATGCATGGGGAAAGTGATGAAGAAACTAGTGCCTTTCCCAAGTTTACTGGTAACATTTATGCTTGCATTAGACTTTTCTAAAAATTCTTTACAAAGTTGTAATCCAATTCCAGTGCCCTTTTCATGAGCAGTACCTTTAGAGGTATAAAAAGAGTTGGTAAATAGTTTGGCCAAAACATCTTCACTTATACCAATACCATGATCTGTGATGGTGATAATAACTTTATTATTGCTACAAGTAGAAGCAATTTCAATAGAGCTATTGGGGTAGCTAAATTTAATGGCATTAGTAACCAAATTGCGAATAACTAGTTTAAATTGATCAGGATCAATCCAAATTTGCATATCATCAGTAAGGTTGTTTAACTTAATTTTTTTTGCATTACTCTGCGGTAATATAGGCGCTAAAATGGTATCAATGGCTATTTTTACATCTATATATTTTGGCCTATTCTGAATGCCTTGTAATTGATGCTGGCTCCAGATGAGTAAATCATCTAAGCTTTCTTGCACTTCTTCAATTTGCTTAGTGAGCCCAATGGATAAACTATTGAATTCTTCTTTAGAGATATAATTTTTATTCACTAGGTCCATGGCACTTTTTAATTGGGCAATGGGTGTACGAAGATCATGTGCTATGATAGAAAAAAATTTTTCTTTAGTTTTATTTGATTTTTCTAATTCTATATTTTGTTGTTCTATTTTATAAGAATAAGCAGCTTGTTGGTATTTAAAAAAAAGTAAGGCAATAGCAGAAGAGCAAATAGCCCAACTAGCATTAAATATCACTCTGCCTTTTGGAACAGTATCAAAATAAAAATTGCTATTTAATGCAATCTTAATTCCTATGTATATCAAGCAATTCAAAATGGCCATAGCATAAATCAACTTCTTATTGCTATAAAAAATAAGGGTGATAATTAAATTGAAGTAGAAGAAATTTTCTGTACCATTTCTATATAATAAAGCTTCTAGTGAATAAAAAATAATGAAGCCAAAAGAGATGAATAATCTACCCGCAAGCAGCAGATGAAATTTATGAAAAACCAAAATAATAATTGCAATACTAATAACGCCAATATTTAAAAAGAAAAGCCCAAAGCGCTCTTGAATTAAATTAAGAATAATAAAGTAGCCAATGAGCGGAATACTCAGCAGCATAATGATATTGATCACTTCTGTTTTCTTTTTCTCCAAGAAATCCATCTCACTAGTAACACCAATAGATTGGAGCTGTGTAAACAGTTGGTTTATTCGGTTTTTCCAAATCGAAATCATAGTTAGGGGGTGTTCAAAAGTGAAAATACATAAACCGAACCATTTTTATTCAATAGTTTATTTGAAACTATTGGGCAAGCACCTATTTTTGCTACATGCACAAGTATTTAATCATTGGCCTTGGAAATATTGGTGAAGAATATAGCCACACCCGTCATAATATAGGCTTTGATGTAGTTGATGCATTTGTACGAAAGCATAATGGATTCTTTAAGCTAGACCGCTTAGCCGAAGTAGCAGAAATAAAATGGAAGGGAAAAACCTTCATCTGCATTAAGCCTACAACCTATATGAATTTAAGTGGCAAAGCTTTTGTGTATTGGTTAAACAAGGAAAAATTAGATGTAGCCAATACCTTAACCATTGTAGATGATTTAGCCCTGCCAATTAATAAAATTAGGTTAAGAGGAACAGGATCCGATGCAGGTCATAATGGCCTAAAAGACATACAACTCATGTTGGGTTCAGATGCCTATCCGAAGCTTAGATTTGGAATAGGCAATGAATTTCCCAAGGGAGGACAAGTGAATTTTGTATTAGGAAAGTGGTTGCCAACAGAACAGCCTTTGATTAATAAGAAAATTATCGCTTGTTCCGAAATTATAGAACAGTTTGCTGCTATTGGCCTTGATAAAGCCATGAATATGGCAAATAATTTAAGTTTTACATAATAAAACCTACTCTTTTGCAGTTATAAGTATTGGAAATATAATTCAAGTAGTTTATTCTGTACCCCAAAGCCCGCTATTGAGCTTTGTTTTTTAGAACTACCTGATTACTATTTTAAATGTAACTGTACTATGAAAATTTTTTGCGTTGGCCGAAATTATGCCGATCATGCAAAAGAACTAGGCAATGCCGTTCCGGAAGAGCCAGTGATTTTCATGAAACCGAAGACCGCATTGTTGCAGTCTCAATCGCCATTCTATTACCCCGAATTTTCTAATGAGTTACATTACGAAGTAGAGCTTGTACTACGTATTTCTAAAAATGGCAAGTATGTAGAAGAAGACCAGGCCAATAAATACTACGATGCACTTAGTGTGGGCATAGATTTTACCGCCAGAGATATACAAGCCGAATTGAAAAAGAAAGGATTACCATGGGAAAAAGCCAAGGCATGGGATAATTCTGCTATACTGGGCTCGGAGTGGGTGCCGATAACTCCCGAGTTGGTTACCAATTCTATTCATTTTTCATTAAGAAAAAATAATGAAGTAGTTCAGTACGGAGATACAACACAGATGATTTTTTCGTTCAATAAAATAGTATCCCATATTTCTCAATATTTTTCATTGAATATTGGAGACTTGGTATATACAGGAACACCTGCAGGGGTAGGTGAATGTGTGGTAGGGGACATGCTGGAGGGCTATTTTGAAGAACGAAAAATGTTTGAATTAGAAATAAGATAATGCTAACACCCAATATATTATTACAGGCTTACAAGCTCATGATGACTGCAAAAAGCATGAGTGAAACCTATGATGCCAATCGTAGTGTTTGTAAGTATGTACATTCTACCTCAAGAGGTCATGAAGCCATTCAGTTGGCTACAGGCATGCAATTGCTGCCATGTGATTGGGTGAGCCCTTATTATAGAGATGATAGTTTAATGTTATCGGTAGGGTTTACGCCTTACGAATTGATGTTGCAATTATTGGCAAAGAAAGATGACCCATTTTCGGGTGGACGATCTTATTATTGTCATCCCAGCAGTAAGGATGAGAATAGACCTTCCATTATACACCAGAGTAGTGCAACAGGAATGCAAGCCATACCAACTACAGGATTGGCTCAGGGTGTGCAATATCTAGAAAAAACACAATCTACCAAACTGCGCAAATCATCAGATGGCAAAATGCCAGTGGTAGTTTGTTCATTGGGCGATGGAAGTATGAGTGAGGGAGAAGTAAGTGAGGCCTTGCAATTTGCTACATTAAAGCAATTGCCCATTGTGTATTTGGTACAAGACAATCAGTGGAGCATTAGTGCAACTGCAGATGAAATAAGAACCATGAATGCCTATGAATACGCCTGTGGATTTAAAGGGCTAAAACGGATGCAGGTAGATGGAAGTGATTTCATGAAGTGTTTTGAAACCATGGAGCAGGCAGTCAATTATGCTCGAAACGAAAGAAGACCTGTATTGGTACATGCGAAAGTGCCCTTATTAGGGCATCATACCAGTGGAGTAAGGAAAGAATTTTATAGAAGTAGGGAAGATTTATTAAAGCATGGCTTATACGATCCTATACCCAAATTAAGGATGTTGTTAACAGGGGTAGGATTTAGTGATCATGAAATAAACCAAATAGAAACTGAATCATTAGAACTGGTATTGAATGATTTTAAATTAGCGATGGCCGCAGCCGAACCCGATATACGTTCGGTTGAAGAATATGTATTTGTACCAACAGCAGCAAAAGAAGAGAAAGGACAAAGATCACCCAAAGGAGGAGAGAGGGTGATGATGGTAGATGCGGCTTTGCATGCAATAGAAGAATTGATGGATGAGCATCCAGAAGCAGTATTGTACGGACAGGATGTTGGCGGAAGGTTAGGAGGCGTATTTCGAGAAGCGGCTACATTGGCCGAAAAATTTGGAGACAATCGGGTATTTAATACAGCAATACAAGAAGCGTATATAATAGGATCTACCGTAGGCTTATCTGCGATGGGCATGAAGCCGATAGTAGAAGTTCAATTTGGCGATTATCTTTATGCAGGCTTTAATCAGTTGGTAACAGAAGTTTCTAAATCATGTTATTTATCGAATGGAAAATTTCCTGTTCAAATGTTGTTAAGGGTACCTGTTGGTGCTTATGGCGGCGGCGGCCCTTATCATAGTGGAAGTATCGAGAGTACCTTGTTAAGTATCAAAGGAATCAAGGTAGTATATCCTTCGAACGCTGCTGATATGAAGGGCTTGATGAAAGCAGCCTTTTTGGATCCCAATCCTGTAATTATGCTGGAGCATAAGGGATTGTATTGGAGTAAGGTACCAGGTACAGATGATGCCCGTACGGTAGAACCCGCCAAAGATTATGTGTTGCCATTGGGCAAGGCTAATATAATATTGCAGGCCGAAATAGAGAAAGTAAGAAAAGGAGAAACCGTTTGTATTATTACGTATGGTATGGGTGTTTATTGGGCAAAAGCAGCCGCAGAGCGCTTTCCAGGGCAGGTAGAAGTGTTAGATTTAAGAACCTTGTTTCCTTTAGATGAAGAAACTGTGTTTAATTCAGTAAAGCGACACGGAAAAGTATTGGTATTGAGTGAGGAGCAGCAGAATAATTCATTTGCAGAATCATTGTCATTAAGAATATCGAATGATTGTTATCATTTTCTAGATGCTAAGGTAGAAGTAATGGGAGCTAAAAATCTACCTGCAGTACCCATTAATGTAGCACTGGAAACAGCCATGTTGCCTACTGCCACTAAGGTTGTAGAGCGAATAAGCAAATTGTTGGCCTACTAGCCTTTTTCTTTTTAGGTAAACCCCCTATATTTGCAGCCCCGAAGGGTATTCTACTAGAATTTTTGTAGGATTTTCTGATGGAAGTATTTCAAACTTAATGGCGAGGTAGCTCAGTTGGTTAGAGCGCAGGATTCATAACCCTGAGGTGATGGGTTCAATTCCCATTCTCGCTACTTGATTATCAACCACTTACGTTTTTTCGTAGGTGGTTTTTTATTTCTGCGTGAGGAAGGTGCGTGAGGAACTGCGTGAGGTTATAGAATTGAATGTGAATTATTTTGTTATGTCTTTTCACTTTCGCACACATGAAATAATCGTGTTAGTAAATCAAAAAAAATTGTTTTGGATCAATGGCATTTCTTATGTTTACCGAGTAATTAAAAAGTTACTAAAAAAAGAGCCTGATAGCGCTAACTACCAGACTCTTCTGAGTAATGTCACCTTGATTTTTAGGCCATTACATCTACTTTGTTTACTTTGTTACCACAAACAGTTGAAGCAAATGGGAAACCGTTTGCTTTTCTGTTTGATACCTGTTTCATCATCAACTATGGTTTTTGTTGACCTGAAAGTCAAATCACCAAAATTGTGACATTTAAAACAGTAACCTTTATATGGCTTTGCCATAATTTATAGGTTTTTATGTTCGGCTATCCCTGCCATAGGGCATCACTCATTGTGAGTAATCATTTATTTT
>JAVHPL010000017.1:0-12360 GCA_036170555.1 Sediminibacterium sp.
CGGGAACACTAGAAAATAAATGGACCGAATACAAAGGACATTGTAAGCTGATTAACCCAGCTAACAAAAGAAAATTAGAAGTAATTGTAATTGGTACCGGGCTTGCTGGTGCTTCTGCTGCTGCTTCCTTAGGTGAATTGGGATATAAAGTAAAAGCATTTTGTTTTCAAGACTCCCCTCGAAGAGCCCATTCCATTGCGGCCCAAGGAGGTATAAATGCAGCCAAGAATTATCAAAATGATGGAGACAGTGTTTTCCGTTTATTTTATGATACCATAAAAGGTGGAGACTACCGTTCAAGAGAATCCAATGTGCATCGTTTGGCAGAAGTGAGTGGATCTATCATAGACCAATGTGTTGCACAAGGTGTTCCATTTGCGAGAGAATATGGCGGATTATTAAGTAACCGTTCATTTGGTGGCACCCAGGTGCAAAGAACTTTTTATGCAGCAGGTCAAACCGGGCAACAGTTATTAATTGGTGCATACCAAGCCCTAGAACGTCAAATAGCGCTAGGAAATGTAACCATGTATTCAAGACATGAAATGCTGGAAATTGTAAAAATAGATGGCAAAGCAAGAGGAATCATTGCTAGAAACTTGATCAATGGGGAACTAGAAAGACATTTTGGACATGCTGTATTATTATGCACTGGTGGTTATGGAAATGTATTTTATTTATCTACCAACGCCATGGGAAGCAATGTAACTGCTGCATGGAAAGCACATAAACAAGGTGCAGCATTTGCCAATCCTTGTTTCACACAAATTCACCCTACTTGTATTCCTGTTAGTGGAGATCATCAATCTAAACTCACTTTGATGTCGGAGTCTTTACGAAATGATGGTAGAATTTGGGTTCCATTAAAAAAAGGAGACAATAGAAAAGCAACCGATATTCCTGAAGAAGAAAGAGATTATTATTTAGAAAGAAGGTATCCTGCATTTGGTAATTTAGTGCCTAGAGATGTTGCATCAAGAGCCGCCAAAGAAAGATGTGATGAAGGACATGGGGTTGGAAACAGTAAACAAGCCGTTTACTTAGACTTTGCTGATTCCTTTGTTAGATATGGTAAAATAGAAGCTGGTAAAGAAGGGAATAGTGAATTATCCAAAGAAGAAATTATTGCACTTGGTAAAGAAGTAGTGAAAGAAAAATATGGCAATCTATTCAATATGTATGAAAAGATTACTGGAGAAAATCCATACGAAGTACCTATGCGCATTTTCCCTGCATCTCACTACACCATGGGTGGACTTTGGGTAAATTATGAATTACAAACCTCTGTACCTGGTTTATATGCATTAGGAGAAGCCAATTTTAGCGATCATGGTGCAAACCGACTAGGTGCATCTGCCTTAATGCAAGGTTTAGCAGATGGTTATTTTGTAATTCCTTATACACTTGGAAATAATTTAGCAGAAGATATTTATAACAAAGCAATTGAAACTACACATCCTGCATTTGAAGAAGCAGAAAAAAATGTAGTTAGTAAAATTGAAAATTTGATGAATATTAAGGGCAAACAATCGGTAGAAAGTTTCCATAAACGTCTTGGTAAAATAGTTTGGGAAAAATGCGGAATGGCAAGAAACAAGCAAGGATTAGAGGACGCAATTAAAGAATTGCAGGCATTGAAAAAAGAGTTTTGGAGTGATGTTAGAATTCCAGGAAGTGTGAATGAAATGAATCCTGAATTAGACAAGGCAAACCGAGTAGCTGATTTTCTTGAATTAGCCGAATTAATGTGTGTAGATGCACTGAATAGAAACGAAAGCTGTGGCGGCCACTTTAGAGAAGAATATCAAACAAAGGAAGGAGAAGCTTTAAGAGATGATGAAAACTATATGTATGTTGCTGCATGGGAATACAAGGCAGAACACGAGTGGATTTTACATAAAGAACCATTAGTGTACGATGTAGTAAAACCAACACAACGTTCATACAAATAAAATTAGCCAGTTAATTTAAACTACAAACTTTTTAGCATGGAACATTATAATATGAATCTCACTGTTAAAGTATGGAGACAAAAAAACAGTAGAGAAAAAGGAAATTTCGAAAGCTATCCTGTAAAGAATATTTCTACAGAAATGTCTTTTTTAGAAATGATTGATGTGTTAAACGAATCATTAATTGTGGAAGGAAAAGAACCTATTGCATTTGATCACGATTGTAGAGAAGGAATCTGTGGCATGTGTTCTATGTATATCAATGGCAAACCCCATGGACCATGGGCAGCAAACACAACTTGCCAATTACACATGCGAGCATTTAAAGATGGGGACACCGTAGTAGTAGAACCTTGGAGATCATCAGCATTTCCTGTTATTAAAGATTTAATGGTAGATCGCTCTGCATTTGACCGTATTATTCAAGCTGGTGGATATGTAAGTGTAAATACAGGTAATGCAGTAGACGGTAATTCTTTGCCCATTGTTAAAGATAATGCAGATGCTTCATTTGCTGCAGCCATGTGTATTGGATGTGGTGCCTGTGTAGCAGCTTGTAAAAACAGTTCTGCCATGTTATTTTTAAGTGCAAAAGTATCTCACCTTGCCTTATTACCTCAAGGAGACCCAGAACGTAAAACCAGGGTATTAAATATGGTTGCACAAATGGATAAAGAAGGATTTGGTGCTTGTACCAATACTGGTGCTTGTGAAGCTACTTGTCCTAAAGAAATATCAATTAGTAATATTGCCCGTTTAAATCAAGAGTATTTGATGGCCAGTGCAACTGCCAATAAATAAACGTACTATACGCATTTATAAAAAGCCATCATGAAAACATGATGGCTTTTCTTTTTTAAAAGATGGCATTATGCTAAAATAGGGCAACAAAAAAGTTTACTTATACGCTGTTTGATTATTCAATACCATTATCAGTCATTTTCTATATCTTAACAGAATAAAAAATTAGATAATGCGTAATTTTACCTTTCTTTTTGTTTGTGTTTATGCGTTTATCGCATGTAATAATAATCACACTATGAAACATGCTTCTTATCAATGGCCAGATGTACAAGCACCTGTAGCCGAAATAAAACCAATCGTTCGCAGCTTACATGGAGATACCGTTATAGATAATTACTATTGGATGATAGACTTTTTTAAAAAAGGACCTGACAGTACAAAAGTGGTAGATTATTTAATTGCAGAAAATAAGTATATAGATACTATGCTGAGCGGAACGAAGGCGCTACAACAGCAATTATTTACCGAAATGAAAGCTAGAATTAAAGAGAAAGATGAATCTGTACCTGTTTTTAAAAAAGGATATTATTATTATACCAGAACAGTGGAAGGAAATCAATATTACAAATACTGTAGAAAAAAAGAAAGTCTTACCGCACCAGAAGAAATACTTTTAGATGTTGATGAGATGGCAAAGGGTAAAGCCTATTACAGTGTTTCGGGATTTTCCATGAGTGAAAATGGCAAATTGATTGCTTATGGGGTAGATGAATTATCCAGAAGACAATACACAATTCATATAAAGAATGTAGAAACAGGAGAAGTGTACCAAGATGCCATTACAGGAACTGGAGGAGACCCCACATGGGCCAATGATAATAAAACTTTGTTTTATACTTCTAATAATGCAGTATCATTACTTTCAGAAAAAATTAAAAAACATATAGTAGGAACAGATGCTTTAAAAGACGATGTAGTGTATGAAGAAAAAGATAAAAGTAATTATATAGGGGTAAGCAAAAGTAAGAATGATCAATATATTTTTATTGTATCACAAGCTACCCTTTCATCAGAATGGAGAATGATCAATGCAAATACGCCCAATGCTCCATTTACTATATTTCAACCTAGAATAAAAAATGTATTGTATGAGGTAATTCCACTAGAAAATAAGTTCATCATTCGAACCAATTTAAATGCACTAAATTTTCAATTGATGGAATGCCCCTTAGGTTTAACCACAAGTAATCATTGGAAAGAATTAATTGCACATAAAAATGATGTACTAATTCAAAGCGTAGAAGAGTTTAAAGATTTTATTGTAGTAAATGAACGTAAAGATGGCCTGGTAAAATTAAGGGTACGCAATTTGCACACAAATAATGACTACTATGTAAACTTTGAAGAAGCAGCATATACAGCATCTTTCAGCTCAAACCCGTCTTATAGTAGTACTACACTAAGATATAGCTATACATCCCTTACAACACCCTCATCGGTTTATGATTACGATTTACAATCAAAAGAAAAAAAATTATTGAAGCAACAGGAAGTGTTAGGCGGCTATGATCCAAAAAATTATATTACAGAAAGAGTGTTTGCCAATGCAAAAGATGGCACTAAAATTCCTATTTCAATTGTGTATAAAAAAGGATTTGAAAAGAATGGTACTGCACCTCTACTGCTGTATGCTTATGGTTCTTATGGAATAAGTATGGATGTAAGTTTTAGTAGCACCAGATTAAGTTTACTGGATAGAGGTTTTGCATTTGCTATTGCACATATACGAGGTGGAGAAGATTTAGGTCGTCAATGGTATGAAGACGGAAAACTCATGAAGAAAAAAAATACATTTACCGATTTTATTAACTGCGGAGAATATTTAGTAAAAAACAAATACACTTCATCGGAACATTTATATGCACAAGGCGGCAGCGCAGGAGGCTTATTAATGGGTGCAGTGGTAAATATGGCTCCAGATTTATGGCATGGCGTAATTGCACAAGTTCCATTTGTGGATGTAGTAAATACCATGTTAGACGAAAGCATTCCACTCACTACCAACGAATTTGACGAATGGGGTAATCCTTAAAATATAGTAGCTTATTTCTATTTAAAAAGCTACTCTCCTTACGAAAATATAGAAGCCAAATTCTATCCTCATTTATTGGTAACAACAGGGTTACATGATAGTCAGGTTCAATATTTTGAACCAGCCAAATGGGTAGCAAAGTTGAGAGCTTTAAAAACAGATAAAAATATACTACTACTACACACCAATATGGATTTTGGGCATGGAGGTGCTTCAGGAAGATTTGATTATTTAAAAGATATTGCTTTGAACTATGGGTTTCTTTTTGCTTTAGAAGGCATTCAGGAGTAATACCAACATCATGTCTAATACGTATTTCCAGTTCAAACAATTTACAGTACAACAGGAGCATTGTGCCATGAAAGTTTGTACGGATGCTTGCTTATTTGGAGCATGGGTTGCCAACTGGTTACAAAACAAAGAAGATCAACCCAATCAAATACTAGATATAGGAACTGGTACTGGGTTATTATCCCTAATGCTGGCACAAATTACCAATGCAAATTTAGATGCAGTAGAAATTGATGAAGCTGCTGCAAAACAAGCCAAGGAGAATTTTAAATTGAGTAGATGGAGCAATCAATTAACTGTTTTTCATTCAGATATTCAATTTTTTTTCACTCCCAAGAAATATGATTTAATTATTAGCAATCCTCCATTTTATGAACAGGATTTAAAAAGCAATAATAACACCAGAAATATAGCCCTGCATAGCCAGGCATTAACATTAGCAGAATTACTGCAATTGGTATTAAAGCAAATAACAGCATCAGGTTATTTTGCCATACTACTACCCTATTTTAGGGCTAGTGAATTTATTGCAATGGCTAAAAAATGCGGATTTTTAGTAGCAAAGGAAGCAAGGATACAACAAACCGAATCTCATGACTTTTTTAGAACTATGCTTATATTTAGTTGCCAAGCAGAGAAAGCAATTACAGAAACCATCATTATTAAAAAAAATCATACATACAGCAATACTTTTCGCAATTTATTAAGCAGTTATTACTTACCATTCTAAATCATTAACTTAGCCAATATGAAAAATTGGATTCCCCTCTTTATATGTAGTTTCGTCATATTCACAGCATGTAAAAATGCAACAAAAGAATATCTTGCTGCCGAGAATGGATTAGATGCAGGTAGAGAATTTATCACAAGTTGTAATGAGGGAAATTTTAATAAAGCTGCATTTTATATGGTAACAGATAATGCCAATAGCGCACTTTTAGCCAATACAGAAAAAAAATACAGAGAAAATGACAAAGAAGGAAGGCAACTATTAAGACAAGCTTCCATCAATATACAATCGGTTATAGAGCCTACTGATACTACTGTTCAAATGACGTATGGAATTTCAGGAGATACCACTACTTTACATTTATGGATGATTAAGCGAAATGGTATTTGGTTAGTAGATTATAAAAAAACATTTAAATAAACAGGCCAATGAAAAATATTTTATTGGTGGGAATGGGAGGAATGATAGGTTCAATTTTAAGGTATATCACTGCCCTATTCATAAAACAACAGCCTTTCCCATTTGCTACATTTAGTGTAAATATTGTAGGATCTTTATTTATTGGAATGATTATGGGATGGGTACTGAAGCAACCAACATTAGCTAATTGGCAATTATTTTTAGCTACTGGAATTTGTGGTGGATTCACTACTTTATCTACATTTGCATGGGAAAATCTTCAATACTTACATCAACAACGATACACGTTATTTTTAGTATATGCATTTGGCACACTTATTTTATCACTCATTGCAGTAGCACTAGGCTACTGGCTTACTAAATAAAAACAATACTATGAAAAGTACAAACGTAGCACATCCATGGCATGGCGTTCATTATGGAGAAAATGCTCCCAGAGTGGTGAATGCCATCATTGAAATTCCACAGGGTTCACGATGCAAATATGAAATTGACAAACAAACAGGTATGTTGAAATTAGACAGGGTAATTTTTTCTTCCTTCCACTATCCTATTAACTATGGTTTAATACCGCAAACCTATGGAGGAGATAAAGATCCATTGGATATTTTAGTAATCACTTCATTACCAGTAGAACCATTAACACTTATGGAAGCCAAAGTAATTGGGGTGATGCAAATGATTGATGGTGGAGACCCTGATGATAAAATTATAGCTGTAGCATCAACCGATCCTGGTGTTAATCATTACAATAATATTGAAGAATTACCCAAACACTTTTTTGATGAGTTAAGAAACTTTTTTGAAGAGTACAAAAAACTAGAAAAGAAAACCGTGATTGTAGAAGATTTTGGAGATAAAGCAAAGGCCTTGGTAATTATAGAAGAATCTATTGAATTTTATAAAACCACTTTCTTAAAATAAGTATATGAGTTTAACCACTATTCTATTACTCATTATTGTGGGCTTGGTTGCAGGATTCCTTAGTGGATTAATTGGAATTGGTGGTGGTGTAATTATCGTACCCGCATTGGTACTTTTTTTAGGTTTCACTCAAAAAGAAGCCCAAGGCACTTCATTAGGTATCCTTTTGCTGCCCGTAGGAATTTTAGCTGTAATTCAATACTATAAACAGGGCTATATGAATGTGAATTATGTATTAATTGTGGCATTGTCTTTTGTTATTGGAGGATTTTTGGGTAGCAAATTGGCATTGGGTATTAGTGATGAAAAAATGAAGAAGATTTTTGCTATTATTATGATGCTGATTGCCATTAAAATGTTGTTTTTTGACCGTTCCAAGCCTGTACAACAAGTAAAATCAACAAATATTCAACAAAGTAGTATCCAATAATTGATTGAATGGAAACCCCACCCTATATTTGCAAAAAATAAATTTGATGGAAGCAAAACAATCTAGCAGTAAATATTGGGCCTTATGCTTTTTTTGGTTGGCTATTTTAATCACGCTGTTGGTAGTATATCGTGAGTTTTTCTGGTTGGCTCTGCCAGGTACGGTTACTTATTTTGCAAAAGCAATGGACATCATGTAAATAATAATTATGTAAATAATTATTGCACTCTATATAAGAAATCCTCTTGTTCGCAAGGGGATTTTTAGTTTGTTTTAAGAAATTGTAATGAATCTAATTACAATACTTCCTATTTAAGGATGAACTTCATTATAAATGCAGATTGATTCACAAATAACGTTTGATAATTCTGAGTTTGTGGGTTCGTTCTCCTGAATCAGCACTTACAATTCCCATATTATCTATTTTATCAATTCTAACTTTACCCGAAGAATGGATAATATTTTCTGCATCTAACATGATCCCCACATGGGTAATACTGCCTTCTGCATTATCAAAAAAAGCCAAATCTCCACAAGTTGCTTCTTGTAAAAAACCTACAACTTCTCCAAGTGCAGCTTGCTGATAGGCATCCCTAGGCAACACTTTATTAAAAAACCGATATACTTGTTGAGAATAACCACTACAGTCAATGCCAAACACCGATTTCCCTCCCCATAAATAGGGCGTATTTAAATAGGTACGAGCTATATGATTAATATAATCTTTGGTAAATAATGCTGCATTAGGTTTGGCAACTGCCCCTTTATAAACCAATGAAAACTTCCCCCATTGCGCTTTACCTTGAGTAAACAATCCTATTGAAGACCCAAATGGAACTTGCATTTCTGTGCCATTGATTTCAACCAAATTGGTGAATTCTGCAGTAAGATCCTTAGTAGATGAAGATACTTGTTCATCGGATATACCCACCAACTGAGTACGCTGACACCAGCCCTCATAACCATCATATACCGTTTTAATTTTTACAAAATCATTGGCTTCATCTACTATTTGGGCAATTTCCCCGAATAGTAATGAACTAACTATTTCTGTACGATGACTTGGTTCGGCACGCATAGGAGCAGAACCGGTTATTCCTACTATATAAGCCATGAAAAATTTTACTGTAAGATATGGAAATTTATGAGCACCGCATCTTACAAGAAATTTACGTATTTTATATTGTGATTAAGCCCAACCTCAACAATATTACAGATGCTGAACTACTCAATCGGTTTTATGCCGATCAAAATAAAGAGTGGTTGGGAATACTGCTGGAACGATATACTTTATTATTGTTTGGGGTATGTATGAAATATTTAAAAAATGAGGAAGATGCTAAAGATGCCGTGCAACAAATTTTTTTAAAAGCATTAAAAGAGCTTGAAAAATATCCAGTAACCTATCCAAAAAGCTGGCTGTATAAAGTGGCTTGTAACCATTGCTTAATGAAAATTAGAGATCAGAAAATCAATATCCCCCTTACCGACCAATTATTAGAAGAGCCCTTGGTGGAGGAAGATCAGGAAACAAAAGAAAATAATTTAACACAATTAGCGCAATGTTTAAGCCTATTAAACAAAGAACAACAAACTTGTATAACTTTATTTTATTTTCAAAAAAAGAGTTACCAAGAAATAGTTGAACTAACCAATTACACAGCATTACAAGTAAAAAGTCATATACAAAATGGCAAACGTAATTTAAAACTATTCATGAAAAAAAACAGCACACCATAAATGTCCGATTTAACCGAAATATTAAAAACCAATGAAACTATTGATGAGCAAATGCTTATCAAGTATTTGGAAGGAAAGCTTTCGGATCTGGAAAGATTTGAGGTTGAGAAACAAATCATAGACTCTGCTTTTGTGAGTGATGCAGTTGATGGATTAAAACAATTTAGTCAACCCAATCAATTAAATCGATTAAAAACACAATTAAATAAACAACTTAAAAAAGAAATTAACAAAAAGAGTAAGAGAAAAAAAATACGTAAACTACAAGATCAACCTTGGTTAGTAGTAGCTATTTTTTCTATCTTATTTTTATGCATCATGGGGTTTTTGCTTATTCATTTCTATTTAAAATAACCTTTATTTACATAGCCTATTAATTAATGAGGTATGCTGAGGAAATTCTTGAATTAAATTTGGCGCATTGGCTAATTCAAAATCATCAAAATGAAATGCAGGTGCTACTGTACATCCTACAAATGAAAAATCTCCCAAGGTTTCAGATGCAAACCAAGTGCCAGCGGGAACGACCGCTTGATACAATTCTCCCGATTCAAAATCTCGTCCTAATTTAATTAATTGGTATCCATTCACAGGGCTCAATAAGTGTATTTGTAAAGTATCCCCTTCATAAAAATGCCAACATTCATCACTTTTAATTCTATGAAACGCAGAAAAATGAGCATTTAAAACCAAAAAATAGATAGCTGTTGAAATATACCTATCTGCTGAGAATCTTACTGGTAATGCATTAGAGGCAATAGTTTCTGCAGAACAATAGGTTTCTTTATAAAATCCTCCTTCTGGATGTGGCAGTAGTTGAAACTTTTCAATCAATTGCCTTGCGAAATAAGGGATCGTGTTTTGTAAAAGCATAATACAATATTAACTGAATATTTTTTTGCTTCCTTTCATCTTATTTATATTAATTTAGTGTCAGTTTTAGTTATCCAATCAATTATTGTACATTATGAATAAGTTTAGAGACCAAATCCTGAATGAACCAACAACCAATTTTGGAGGATCTGTAATGGCAGATGTAAAAAAATTATTTATTACAAGCTCTACCAATATAGCTGGTGTACTAGATTCTGAAAATGATATAATTCTAGATGGCAACTTTAACGGTGTTCTGTACAGTAAAAAAACAATCCATATTACCCCCACGGGTATATTTCATGGAGTTATTATTTGTAATGATATTAAAATTGAGGGAGAATTTGAAGGATCTGTTTTTAGTTTACGGGTGAACCTTTGTAAAGATTCCATTGTAAAAGGGAATGTACATTGTACCATTATTAATACAGAAATGAATCAGTTTGTTGAAGCCAATATTAAATTGCTCAGTTTAGAAAATGCAGTTTTTGAAGCTAGTTCCGCTGATATATTTGCTCAATTAAAAGATATTTTCAATAAAAATAATAAAGACAATAACTATTTAGCTTTATTCCAAGAAAAATTAAATGAGGTAAAACCATCTACTAAATTTTATCATCAAACTATTTATGTAGCACCTACAACCGATAGTACAAATAAGGCAGAAGACACTGAAACAGATGCTTCTAATAACTAATATAATTTTGACTGATTTAGCAAAACCCTCAACTTAGTTGGGGGTTTCCTTTTTTAACTTTGGTCAAATATTCCGAAGAAATGTGCTTTAAAATTGGCGCTTTGGTATCATTGGAAAAAATGCGCTGGTTCTTTTTTTGTAATCTTGAAATTGTTCGTTGTGTTTATATTTAGCTTCGAGCATGGGTATGCCTGATACATATAGTAATAAATAACTGATGGTGATTGGGCTGATTATGGCCCATATACCATACTGCAAGGGCAATACCATAATGAAAATTCCCCACCAGAGTAGTACTTCACCAAAATAATTGGGATGACGAGTGAATTTCCACAAACCGGTTTGCATGATATCGGATTTGTTTTTCTTATGCTTTACAAAAACTATCAGTTGATAATCACCAATCGCTTCAAAGGCAAAACCAATGAGCCAAATAAAAAACCCCGCATAAGCATAGATATTGGAAATGGGTGCTGGAGCAATCGACACTACTATAATGGGTATGCTAATGATGAACATAAAAAATCCTTGGAGTAAATACACTTGTAAATAAGAACGAAGTACAAAAGACTTTCCCCACTCTTCTCTCCATTTTTTATACCTAAAATCTTCCTGTTTGCCCTTGCTTCTTAAGCCAATATGTAATGTTAATCGAATTCCCCAAATGGCGATGAGCAAATAAAGCATTACCGATTGTAATGTTGGCGATTTGGATAGAAATAGAAAAAAAGCAATCGCAACAAAACCCAGTCCCCAGGCAATGTCAGCAACATCATTTCTTTGTTTAATCAAAGAAACAATAAACCAACCGCTCACATAGCAGAAAATGAATAGTGCTGTTTGAAGAATGGTAGCCAACATTTTATTGAAAATATTTTACAATGTAAAATCCAGCAGTGCTTACTACAGCTGTTAATACAGTTCCCCAAATAATATCAATAAAAACAATATTCAAGGGCCACCCTTTTAGGGTTGCCAGATTGGTGAGATCGTAAGTTGCATAAGTAAAGAACCCAAATAGCGCTCCGAGTGTTATTGCTGATGTCAATGAATTTTTTTCTACAGCAGGCATTATGGTAAATATAAAAATACCCGCAATAAACAATAGGTAAAAAATGATGGCAGCAGTCCAGTTTACTTGATCAGATAAAAATCCGCCTAAATATTTTCTGTATAAATCTTTGGCAATAAAGCCAAGCCAGGTCATATCAATAATAAAAAAAACAACAAAAGTGAGTATATAACTGAGGAGTAATTTAGGGAAAGGCATAGAATAGAATTGATTTATTCTAAATTTAAACATTTTTTGTGCAACCAGCTAAATTGTGAGTGTTAGGTATATAATAGTCATTCGCTAAAAGCGCTTATTTTAAAAAATAAATTTAAACCTGAAATTGCCACCCCGTAAGAGTTGTAGAGTCGCTCGGGTTCGCTGAGCCGGTAAATGGGGTGGGGAAAAGAGAAAAA
>JAVHPL010000017.1:12460-25112 GCA_036170555.1 Sediminibacterium sp.
GCCTGCTCGCTGCGCGAGCGACCCTTTTTATTTGGTTCACTTAGCTGAGCAAGCTTTTCGGATTAGCTCACCCTCGCTTCGCTCGGGTTCGCTGAGCCGGTAAATGGGGTGGGGAAAAGAGAAAAAGCCTGCTCGCTGCGCGAGCGACCCTTTTTATTTGGTTCACTTAGCTGAGCAAGCTCAGCACGTTCTCCAAATAAAAAGCCCTGGCTTTCGCCAAGGCTTTTTCTCTTTTGTGGAGCCGACCGGATTCGAACCGGTGTCCAAACATCGCAACCATTAGCTTTCTACATGCTTATTTCTTAATTCATTGTAGGCAATAAGCCGGAAAAGAACAAACCAACCTACCACTTAGCTGGATGGTCTTATGCAACAGGCACAGCCTTCTGTTGCAGCATCTCCTTTTATTTTTAGTCGGCGGCGGCACATGGAAAGAAGCGAACCTGTGCGGCGGCCCAAATGGTTACTTAATCACTGATTAAGCAGCCATGGCATACTGAGTATTGCCAGTTGAATTTTGAATATTCATATTAAAGTGCTAATTATCCAACGCACTGCATGCTTACACCAACCGTAGCCTATGCTGTCAAAACCAACACGGCCCCATATATGTGTAGGTAGAAATCAACTACAAAGATAAGAAACTCCTACTTCAACAACCTCCAAAAATCCAAGCCCAAAGCATAAGCCATTAATCCCAATAACAATACCATCCCAAACATTTGTGCGTATTCCATAAACTTTTCGCCAGGTTTACGACCAGATATGATTTCATAGATAGTAAATAGAGCATGGCCACCGTCGAGGGCAGGAATGGGCAGTATATTCATAAATGCGAGTACTATAGAAAAAATTCCCGTTAAGGTCCAGAATTTTTCCCAATCCCAAACACCTGGAAATGTATTGCCAATACTAATTACACTTCCTAATGAATCACTGGCATTTACTTTGCCTGTAAATATTTGCTTAATCCCTGTAATATATTTGTCTAGGGTTTCCCAACAATGCGTAATACCAATAGGTATAGATTGCAACAAGGTATAATCTTTAGTAACTGTTCCTAAAATTTTTAATGGGCTTACTGCAAAAAATCCAATTGATCCTTTATTGTTTACCAATGCTTTTACTTGAAGCGTATCTCCACCTCTAATTAGAGTAAGCGTAACCAATGAATCGGCATAGGACTTTTTTAAAGCATCAAATTCTTGATAATAGGCAAAGGGTTGATTGTTGATTCCAATTAAGGTATCTCCCTTCTGCAATATACCATTGGTTATGGTAGCAGATTTACCTACAGAATCTACAATCACAGGATATCGGGGAATTAATAACCCACTGAATTTTTTTTGTGTTACCAATGTTTTACCAAAGCTGGCAGGAACAGTAATATCTATTTGTGTGCCATTGCGCAATACTTGTAATTTTTTGGCTTCTTTCAACACCATATCCGATTCCAATGTTCCAAAATTATCAATAGGAGTTCCGTCAATACCTACCACATTGTCACCATCTTTAAGCCCAATGGTTTTAGCCAATGAATCGGTATACACTCCGTAGGTTAAATTCTTCACAGGCAATTGTTCTTCTCCCCAAACCCAAGTAATTCCTATAAAAATAACAATTGCTAAAATTACATTCACAACTACCCCACCTACCATAATGATTAATCTTTGCCAGGCAGGCTTACTCCTAAATTCCCAAGGTTGTGCAGGCAAATTCATTTGCTCTTTGTCCATGCTTTCATCTATCATGCCTGCAATTTTCACATAGCCTCCAAAAGGAATCCAACCCAATCCATATTCGGTTTCTCCTTTTTGTTTTTTCCATAAACTAAACCATGGATTAAAAAACAAGTAAAATTTTTCTACTCTACATTTAAAAATTTTGGCTGGAATATAATGTCCTAATTCGTGCAGAACTACTAAAATAGAAAAAGATAAAATGAACTGCCCCATTTTAACTCCTACACTTACCCAATCAATTGCTAATAAACTCATACTCAATTCCCGAAGGTTTTATTTTATTAATGATTATTACATATGTACTAGAGAAGCGGCAAAATCTCTTGCTTCCGCATCTGTATCAAAATATTCTTGTAAAGTTGGCTTTTCTATAAAGCTAATTTTAGCCATGGTTTGCTCTACCAATTCTGTCATATCTAAAAACCCAATTCTATTTCTAAGAAAGGCAAATACAGCTATTTCATTAGCCGCATTTAAAATGCAGGGCATATTACCTCCTTTATAAAGTGCATCGGTTGCCAATGCCAAATTACGGAAGGTTTTTAAATCGGGCTCTTCAAAACTTAGTGTATTGGGCTTTTTAAAATCGTATCTTGGAAAATCATTGCGAATTCTTTGCGGAAAGGCCAAAGCATATTGAATAGGCAATTTCATATCGGGCATGCCCATCTGCGCTTTAATACTTCCATCTTCAAATTGCACCATACTATGAATAATGCTTTGAGGATGAACTACCACTTGAATTTGGTGTGGATCTAAATTGAATAACCATTTGGCCTCAATCATTTCTAACCCTTTATTCATCAAAGTGGCAGAGTCTATGGTAATTTTAGCACCCATACTCCAGTTGGGATGTTGAAGTGCATGGTCTCTTTTTACATTTACTAAGAAATTAGGTTTCTTCCCTAAAAATGGACCTCCACTTGCAGTAAGAATAATCTTCTCTAATTTATTTCTTCCCTCGCCAACCAAACATTGAAAAATAGCAGAATGCTCACTATCCACTGGAATAATGGGGATTCTTTTTTCAGCCGCCAAGCGCATAACAATATCTCCTGCAACAACTAGGGTTTCTTTATTGGCTAATGCAATTGGCTTTCCTAATTCAATTGCTTGTAAAGTTGGCTTCAGGCCTGCATAGCCAACAATTCCTGCTAACATGATATCATAGCAGTCCATAGAAGCCGCTTCTATCAGGGAATCTTCTCCAGCAAATACTTTAACAGTAGTAGAAGCCAATGCCTCTTTTACAAGTGGATATTTTTTTTCGTCGCCAATTACTACAACATTCGGATTAAACAATAGAGCTTGTTTAATTAATAATTCGTGGTTGCTTTGAGCGGTTATTATTTCGGCTGTAAACAAGTCTGGATTGGCCTTGATTACATCTAATGCCTGTGTTCCAATAGATCCTGTTGAACCAAATATAGCGATGCGTTTCTGACTCATAATTGAATTGCTTCCTTTAACTGGGCATAGTTACACAATTTAAGCGAAAAAAAGGCCTCCAGCGTTATGAGTATTAACATATAATTCTAATTCATAGTAGCTTCTGCTAACTAAAAATAGGGCAAAACGATTCTTTGGAATCTGCTATTTTTGAGATAACGGCAAACTCTCTTACATGAAAAAAGTAGCTTTTTTAGTCCCTTCGCCTTATAACTGGTTGATTTGGCTTAACGCCTTAGTAATGCTTACAGGATTAATTTTCTTTAATTGGCGTCCGGTAATGGTGGTAATGGGGTATTTGTTCGAAACAATTATTATTGGACTAATTCATATTTGCAAACTTTTTGTAGTTACTTATTGGGGCAAAATACAACAAGAGTCTGTTGGCTTGGGCGAAACAGGAAAAATGAACAATGGATTTGGGATCATTTTTTTTATTATTCACTATTTTTTCTTCATATCGGTTCAATCAATTTTTATATTCACTTTCTTAGAAAAAGTTATTCCTATTAGAGTAGCTGATGCCAACCTATTAAATGTATGGAAGAGTTATTGGTTTTTAATACAAGAGCCAGATATGGTTTTAATTTTTGCAAGCCTTACTGCAGTTCATATTGCCAACAGTGTAAAAAACTTTTTTATTCCGCAGCGATACCATGATTATACTGTATCAAAATTAATGATGCAACCTTATATCAGAATTTTTGTGCAACAGTTTGTAGCAATTATGTCAGGGTTTTTCTTTTTATTTTTTCCTATCGGAATGGCTATTGTTTTGCTTTTGTTAGCAGTTCGATTATTATTAGATACCTATTTAATTGCCATTAAATACAACGAGGTTTTAAAAGAAACACTATTGAAAAAATTATCCAAGGATGGTGAGAATGAAAAAATTACCTTGAAAGATATTGAGCTTTTTCTTGAATAAATATGGGCTATAAAAATGATGCTAATCCAGCAGCAATTTTACGATCATTACTTAATCGAGGTACTTTATTTTGTCCACCTAATTTACCTATTGATTTCATGTAATCAATAAATCCGTTTTTAGCAACCAAACTTAACTGCAGGGGCAATAAGATATTTCCCCGCATTAAATCATCATAATATACATTTTTTTCACGCATTAATTCGTTGAGGCGAGCAGAAAATGCTGTTAAATTTGCTGGTGGTGTTTCAAACTCTACTAACCATTCATGATAGCTTTTCCCTTCTCCTTGTTGAATGAATGGAGCTACGGTAAACTCCGTTACTTTTGCCTGGTACTCTTCACAAGCTTGTAGCATGGCCTGTTCTACTTCTTCACCTATAACATGCTCTCCAAAAGCCGAAATAAAATGCTTAATTCTTCCGGTAACAATTAGCCGGTAAGGTTCAACGCTTACAAACTTTACGGTATCGCCTAAGTTATATCCCCATAAACCAGCATTACTATTAATAATCAACGCATAGTTCACCCCTACTTTCACTTCTCTTAAACTGTATCTAGTTGGGTTTTCTAAAAAGATTTCTTCTGCGGGAATAAATTCAAAGAATATACCGCTATTGGTATTTAAAAGCATACCAGGTTCTGTTTGTGAATCCTGAAAAGCAAAAAAGCCCTCACTTGCCGGAAATAGCTCTACCGAATCAATTTTTCTACCAATACTCTCGAATAATTTGGCCTTATAAGGCTCAAAATTTACCCCGCCCTGAACCATTACACTAAAATTGGGAAATAGTTCCCCCACTCTTTTGCCCGATTTTTGAGTCAACCTGTCAAAATACATTTGCATCCATGGAGGTATCCCGCTAATCAAGGTCATATCTTTATTAATGGTTTCCTGCACAATCTGATCTAGTTTAGTTTCCCAGTCTTCTATACAGTTGGTTTCGTACTTAGGCAGCTGATTAGCCCTTAAATAGGCCGGTATATGATGGTTTACAATACCACTTAGCCTGCCCGTTGGTATATTTCCCGTTCTCTCTAACTCTGGAGACCCACTTAAAAAGATCATTTTACCATTGGCAAATGCCGTATTTCCTGTTTCCGCCATATAGCAAAGCAAGGCGTTTCGGGCTGTTTGTATATGATTGGGAATAGAGTCTTTGGTAATGGGAATGTACTTTACTCCACTGGTGGTTCCACTGGTTTTGGCAAAATAAATGGGCTTCCCCCTCCACAATATGTTCTGTTTTCCAGCTTTAACCTGTTCAATATAGGGTTTTAGCAACTCGTAATCTCTTATAGGTACCGCTTGTTTGTACCCAGCATAATCGCTAACCTCGGCAAGCCGATGGTCTTTGCCAAAGAAAGTATGCTCGCCTAATTTAAGTTGAGACTTTAAAATTGCATCCTGATGTTCATTGGCCAAGTGCATCCCCTTGCGGGTTTTATTGTATATAAGCTGAGCAAAGGGTTTTGCCAGCAGTGATTTAAGATTCATAATAGGTAGATCAAGTAAATACAAGCAAAAATAGGGGTCTGCTCTTGGCTTTGGCAAAGCAAATAACTAAATTTGTGATAATTTATTTACAAATTTGTTGTGAATTCTATTTACAAAACCCTACCTTTGCCGTCCTAATTTTGGATAGCTATGTTAGCAGTTGTAAAAATCGCAGGTCAACAATTTAAAGTACAAGAAGGTCAAAGTTTGTACGTTCCTCACCTGCAGGGCAAAACCGGAGACAAAGTAGAGTTTAATGATGTATTGTTCGTTGACAAGGACGGTACCATTGCAACAGGAGATGCTGTTAAAGCAACTGTAAAAGCAGAAATCATTAGCGACCTAGTACAGGGAGAAAAAGTGATCGCCTTTAAAATGAAAAGGAGAAAGGGCTTTCGTAAAAAGCACGGTCATAGAACTCACTATACCAGAATTAAAATTGAAAGCATCGCTTAATAAAATGCTTTATTTACTCAAGTAAATGAAGTGGTAAAATCATACAATTATGGCACACAAAAAAGGAGAAGGTAGTGTTAAGAATGGTCGTGACTCACAAAGCAAACGCTTAGGTGTAAAAATCTATGGTGGTCAACCTGCATTTAACGGCAATATTATCCTTCGTCAAAGAGGTACAGTTTATCATCCAGGAAAAAATGTTGGTGTTGGTTCAGACTTCACATTATTTGCATTGGCTGATGGAATTGTTGAATTTAAAAAGGGTAGAAACGACAAATCAACTGTGTCTGTAGTACCTGCAGAAATTACTGCATAAAAAAATTATTTTGTAGTTCCAAATAAGTTTTTTTATTTTAGTGTATTATTTACTAACCATTAAATCTAAAAAACATGGCAACTGCAAAGAAAGCCGCTAAAAAAGCTGCTCCTAAAAAAGCTGTTAAGAAAGCCGCTCCAAAGAAAGCCGCTAAAAAAGCTGCTCCTAAAAAAGCTGCAAAAAAAGCCGCTCCTAAAAAAGCTGTTAAGAAAGCTGCTCCTAAAAAAGCTGTAAAAAAGGCCGCTCCTAAAAAAGCTGCTAAGAAAGCTGCTAAGAAGTAAGCATCTTATTTCTGAAACAGAAATAAATTGAAATCCCGGATTTATCCGGGATTTTTTTTGCCCATATCTCCCCTTCCTTTATTATTTTACACTATGATTAACAACTACGAAATTGCAGATACTTTTACCTTACTATCCAAATTAATGGATATACATGGAGACAATTCATTTAAGGCCAAATCCTACGCTGCAGCGGCTTTCACGATAGAGAAATTAACCAGCCAGTTAAGTAGCATGGAACATGCTCAAATAATTAAAATAAAAGGAATTGGAGAAAGCATTGGAAAAAATATAGTTGAACTTGTAGAAACAGAAAAGCTTTCTATACTCAACGAGTATATTCAAAAAACACCAGCAGGTATTTTAGAAATGTTGGGCATCAAAGGAATTGGACCAAAAAAAATTGCTACTATTTGGAAGGAACTAGAAATAGAAACGCTTGGAGAATTATTGTATGCATGCAATGAAAATAGACTGAGTTTATACAAAGGCTTTGGAGAAAAATCTCAACAAAATATAAAAGATGCCATAGAATTTTACTTGGGTACACTCGGAAGTTATTTATTTCAGCAGATAGAAAATTATGCCGAAGCCCTTCATCAAAAATTAAATTCAAGCTTCAAAAACAGCTTTTTTTTTACTGGGGAGTACCGAAGACAACTAGAAGTTATCAACAAAATTGAGTGGGTTACTAACGAAAATGCCCATGATTTAAAACTATTTTTTACTGCATTAGCATATGAAATTGTAGAAGAATCAAACAGCATTATTTCATTTAAGGGCAAAGAAAATATCACACTCTGTTTTTATTTAACCGAAACAAATAACCTTTTTGCCAAATTATTTGAAACCAGTTGTAGTGATGTTTTTTTAACCGCTTGGAATAAAGAAACTAACTGGGATAAAACAGTTCATTATACATCGGAGGATGCCATTTTTAATGCAGTGAATATTTGTCCTATCCCACCCTTCCAAAGAGAAGCAGATTCGATCATTAATAACGCAAAAAATAATGAGCTTCATTCTGTTATAGAAGTAGAACAAATTACTGGGATTATTCATAGTCATAGTAATTGGAGTGATGGTAGTAATACCCTTGAGGAAATGGCCAAAGCTGCTATTAACAAAGGCTTACATTTTTTAGTAATCAGTGACCATTCTAAATCGGCGTTTTATGCCAATGGATTAAGGGAAGATAGAATTATAGCTCAACAGGCACAAATTGATGAATTAAACCCATCTCTGGCTCCATTTAAAATTTTTAAAAGTATTGAAAGTGATATCCTTAACGATGGCAGTTTAGACTATGAAGATGATATACTCAATCGTTTTGATCTGGTAATTGCATCTATTCACTCCAATTTGAAGATGAATGAAGAAAAAGCCATGATGCGACTAATAAGAGCTATAGAGAACCCTTATACCTCTATTCTTGGCCATTTAACAGGAAGACTTTTACTAAGCAGAAATGGATATCCAGTTAACCACCAAAAAATCATTGATGCCTGCGCAGCCAATCAGGTAGTGATAGAATTAAATGCACATCCTAGAAGATTAGATATGGATTGGCGCTGGATAGATAAGGCATTAGAAAAGAATGTATTGATTTCTATTAATCCTGATGCGCATACCATTGATGGATATGACGATTGCAAATACGGTGTATTGGTAGCACAAAAAGCGGGATTAACCAAAGCAAAAAACTTAAGTAGCTTTTCATTACCCGCATTTGAGCAATTTGTACAACAACAAAAAAACAAAAGACCTTAATTCTATACAAGCATGCTTCATAGTTGGCTCCACAGTAGAGGCTTTAGCTTACTATGAAGCTTGTACATTAGTTTGCTAGTGGAAATTGAATGATAAAACTGGTTCCCACTCCATCAATACTGCTGAAATCAATTTTTCCATTAGCCTGCTCTACAATTCCTTTACTAATGGCCAATCCTAATCCTGTACCCGATGATTTTGTAGTAAAATTAGGACTGAACAAATGCGCTTTCATTGATGCGGGAACCCCTCCACAATTATCACTGAGCGTAATTACCACGAAATTATCTATAATTTCCTGTTTGATATTAATATGCACACCCGTTAATTGATGTATCCCTGCTTCTACTGCATTTTGAATTAAATTAGTGAATAGTCTATTTATTTGAACTTTATCTGCATTAATAAAACAATGATCCTGTAGTTTTTCCCATTGGAAAGTAATTTTCTCATTCGCTGAATACAAATACATCATAGATTGTATAATATCAGCAATATCTAATTTCTCAACCTGAGCATTCCCAATATTAGCAAATTGAGAAAAATCACTGGCAATTTTAGCTAATTGATCTATTTGTTCAATTAAGGTAGTAGCCATATTTGCAGATAATTGCTTTACATTTTTAGAATCATCATGAATAGCTTTTTGCAAAAACTGAATACTCAATTTCATAGGAGTTAATGGATTCTTTATTTCATGTGCAACCTGCCTAGCCATTTCTCTCCAAGCGCCTTCTCGCTCACTTTTAGCCAATGATTGAACGCTCAATTCTAGCTTTCTAACCATGGTATTGTATTCCTTAATTAATACCCCAATTTCATCATCCCTATGCCAATTAATCTCTTCATTTTTTGCACCTAGGTTCATTTTCTGCATGGTAGATCCAATTAAACTTAAGGATGCAGTAATTCTGTTGGTTAGAAAAAAAGCAATTGCCCCAGCAAGTAAAAAAATAAATGCATTCAGGTTAATTAATGTGGCTAAAAATCCAGAAATCTCTTGATTCAATTCTATTTGAGAATTTAAATATGGAATATTTAAATACCCGTACGCCATATCATAATCATCCATTAAGGGAACATACACACTCAAATAGGTAAAACTGCCAATACTTTCTGATTGTAAATAACGAATTCGATGCTTAAATTTCATTTCTTCATAAGCAGAAGCATCCATTTTTTCGGTAAGCAAATGCTTATTGTAAATATAGGGTTGAGTAGAAATGAGTAAATCTCCATCTGCACTGTAATAGTTAATATCTACATTATGCAAATCAGAAACTTCTGCAATTTCTTTTTCTAATTCATAGCGTACTGCCAAATTATTGCGTACATCAGCTTCAGACTGCAAATTCATAATTTTAATATTCAGTTCATTAGCCATTACCTGAATACTTTTAGAAAGCCGATCTTGATTGCTATTGTTAAATCTATAAATAAAGAAAGATATAGTAGCAACTCCAATTACTAAAAAAGAAAAAACACTTACAAAAATAATGGTACCCTGAATTTGTGATCGAATATTTAAGTGAAATAATTGCTTAATACCAAACCAGCTAAACCGGGTTTTCATTAATTGATTAATAATATGAAAAAAAAGAATGATCACTAAAAATGAACAAAATAAATAGGCAAATAATGTAATGGCTTCTAAAAACCAGGTATTTCTTTTTACCACAACTACCTGTCTATTAGAACCAGTATTATACCACAATTCGGTAAAATCTCCCTCCGTTTTATAACTAAACTCAAAATCAGGTATCTTTAATTTTACTAATGTTGATGGGAAATTATAATTATTAAAATGATTAATAATTTTTCCATTGCTATAAATAGCAAATGCGTAACTAGTATTTAAATCGGTTAAAATATCTTGACTTTGTGTAAATAATTCGGGATATAACGCTTCACTTTTATAGCGTTTCGATTTCATTAATACATATAAGTATCCAATAGTTTTATTTTCTGTTCTTACTACTTTTTGATAGATATAGCTAAAACCTTCTTTGCTATTTTCGTACCTATATAAATCGGGCACAGCCGTTTGTTGAGCCTGATTTAAAACGATGGTTTTGATAGATGCATAATTTAATGAATCTTCATTGTACAATGGATGAAACAAGCTATCAAATGTATAAATTCGAGTATCGTATTTATTTAAATAGCCAGAAAAATTTTGATTAATTAAACTGTCTTTGATTAGCTTATTGGTGTATTCATTCTGTTCAAAACGATAAAAATTTTTTTGTAGAAAAAAATCATCAAAATTAGTGGTAGCAATATTTAGTAAGTTCTCACCTGAAGGATCGGTTTGTATTGCCAGCTTTTCGGCAATTCTTTTTCGCTGTTCAAACTCTACTACCCTATTTTGATAAATCACCAATGCTGCTATGGATAAAGCAAATAGCATTACCCAGAAAATAAAAAAAGGAGACTTAATTAAAGAAATTTCAATATCGGTTTTTCGAAATTGTAATATAATCAAATATAAAACCAACCAAGCCAATACACATAAATAGAGGGTAATATTTACATTATTGATAAATAACAATAAACAAATAAATCCCGATACAATCACCATTACATATAGCTGAAAATCAAACTTAAAATGCTTTATAATACTCCGCATTAATATTTGTGAGAGATAGAAAAAATTAAGTGCAAGAAAACATAGAATAATAAAACTCACATAGCTGTATACATTTAAGCTAAATATATTTGAAACATCAAATGAAATTTTAGCGTCTTGTACAAGGCTTCTTATAATACTAATTACTACAAAACAGCTAACGGTTAATGCAAAAACAGCTAAGGCTGCAAACACTTTTGCAGGAAGCTTTTGCTCTAACCATGTTTTTCTGTTGATATGATTTTTATAAAAAATTAATACCCAAAAAAATAATATAGCATTAATTAAAAGGTGTCCCAAAGATGGATGCAAAAAATTAGATGCATAAATAGAAGGATCAAACAAGGGAAGTTTAGAAAAATCAAAAGGGAATGGAAATAAATAAGTTACCATTCTTAAAACAAATAATCCAACAAATAAAAAAACAAAACCCTTGATAAAACCGAGTTCTATAACCAATTCTTCCGCTACCAAATGCAAAAAAAACAAGAGTAGAAAAATGGCCATTACCCTTAAAACAATCGTAACAGTATCATATTCAATAAATGATTTCCCCTCCTTTAGTTGTACACTAAAAAGATACTGCCCTTTCATATTATTTACTGGCAGTGATTTATTGCTTGTGTTTATTTCATATTGGTTGCTTAATCCAGGAAAAGCAGCAAAATCGGAATGGAAATATTTATTTTGAATAAAATAGGTAAACTGAATGGGCAGTACAGTAAAAACGCCATACCCCTTGCCCTTCATTATCATCAAAGTTTTACTTACTATAAAACTTCCGTGAGGGGTAGTTACAAATGAAGTACCTGCATGCCTATTTAGTTCTTCCTCTGGCACTTCCATTTTGTTGGTACTCCAATACAGTAAATTCGCTATTCTATTTTGAGTATTACTGTAAATAAATACTCCATAAGCAGCATCTGCTACTTTTTCAAGAGTTAAACTATGGGATCTATTGAGTAAACTGCCAATGATTGCAGTATCAGTAGAAAGCGCTTCCATATTCATTTCTTCTTTATGAATTCGCTGCTCTAATTTATATTTCACCCTATCCGGGCTAGCATGATAACTCCAATAATTGGTAAATATAAAAGAAATGGTATATAGCCACGCTGCAATAAGAAGTAGATATCCTTGCTTGTAAATTGCTATGCGTATGGAGTTAATCAATCTTTTGATTTTCTTTTTTTATCTGGTTCCACATCGAGTCCATTTCGGCTAAACTTAGGTTCGCTAATAACTTGCCTGTTGCTTGGGCCATATTTTCCATCTGCCTAAATCGGTGAATAAATTTACGATTGGTTCTTTCTAATGCTGTTTCAGGATCTATATGCAAAAACCGTGCATAATTTACCATACTAAAGAGTAAGTCTCCAAATTCGGCCTCTATTTCAGTTTGATCTTTTAATTCAATGGCTTCTAATAATTCCGCAGACTCTTCTTCTATTTTTTCCCAAACCTGCTCTTTACGTTCCCATTCAAAACCTACTTGTTTTGCTTTTTCCTGTATTCTCAATGCTTTCACTATGGCGGGTAAAGAAGTTGGAACTCCTTCTAAAACTGACTTCTTCCCCTTGCCT
>JAVHPL010000018.1:0-2742 GCA_036170555.1 Sediminibacterium sp.
TCGCGTAGGCTGCGCAATACTACTTCTAATAAAGACTCTGCTCTTTATGCGGTTATTAGAGAAATTGATCTTACTAAAAATAATTTATCCGATATAGATTTTGTATTGGCACCTTTTGATATTGTTTCGGTGCGTAAATCTCCTGTGTACAAAGAACAAATTAATGTGGGCATTGAAGGGGAAGTTATTTTTCCGGGCAATTATACCTTAAGTGGTAATGCCGAAAGAATTTCCGATTTAGTGAAACGTGCTGGCGGCCTTAAACAAAAAGGGTTTGCTGGGGGGGCTTTATTGGTTAGAAAAACCTATCGTGATTTATCCGAAACAGATGCTGGCCTCATTAACAATAAAGCTACTTTAATTAATACCCAAAGTGGTATTGCGAATGCTACCAATTCAGCTACGGATTCTGCTACCCTTAAAAATGTGTTTAAAGAGCAAAAGCCTGTGGGTATTCGTTTAGATGAAATTTTAGCTAACCCTGGTTCGGCCCAAGATTTATTTTTATTAGAAGGAGATATTTTAAAAATTCCGCGTGAACTGCAAACTATTCAAACCTTTGGTGCTGTGAATGTTCCTAAGCAAATTGTGTATTATGAGGGTATTCATTTTAAAGATGCCATGCGCGCAAGTGGTTATTTTGCCATGAATGCTTCACCAAAAAATTCTTATGTGATTCATCCAAATGGGGAAGTAAGAAAAACGCGTAATTTTTTATTTTTTAAAAGCTATCCTTCCATTAGGCCGGGCACTGAAATTTATGTTCCCAATAAAAAACCTAAACAAAAATTATCTACTGGTGAAGTAATTGGTATTGTATCTAGCCTTACTTCTTTGGTAAGTATTTTAATTTTACTAATTAATTCACAAAAATAGTTTACAGCAATGATGATTGATGATAACAAACCAACTACTATTGCCGTTGCTAATTTATTAGATGAGGTAAAATTATTTAGCTTGTATTGGGCTGGCTTGCGTAAAAATATTTTTTTATGCTTGCTGCTAGCCAATGCAATTGCTGCCTTGGTGTTCTGGCGGCAGAAACACCAATATGAAAGTGAAGTGAGTTTTATTCTAGAAGAAAAATCTAGCACTGGCGGTATCTCTGGCCTTGCTTCTCAATTTGGTATTGATTTAGGTAGTATTGGTGGTGGGGGTGGTATTTTTTCTGGCGACAATATTTTAGATATTCTTCGCTCTCGTAATATTGTTGAGAAAGTGTTGGTGAGTAAAATTGATAGCAGCAAAGGTGCCAATAGTGCTTCCCTTGCCGATCTATATTTTCCTTTGCTTAAAAAAGATATTCCGGGTATTGACTTTCATAATTGTGTATATGGTAAACCTTCTACGCGCCTTCAAGATAGCGTGCTCTATTTACTGTATGATAAAATTGTTACCAAAGATTTAACGGTAGATCGCCTGAATAAAAAAGGCTCTATCATTAAAGTGGCTGTTCAATCTCCCCTAGAAATATTTTCTAAATTATTTTCCGATCGTTTGGTAAATGAAACCATTCGTTTATACGTAAACCAAAAAACGAGTGTGAGCGTTCGCAATATTACGCGTTTAGAACGCCGAGCCGATTCTTTGTTACAACTGCTCAACAATAAATCGTATCAATCGGCTAGCTTGCAAATTTTAGATGCCAATACGGCTTTCCGTTCCACTGCGGTGCCTGTTGAATTATCTCAAAGAGAAAAGTCGGTTACCTTTGCCCTTTTTACGGAAGTGGTTAAAAACCTAGAAGCTTCTCGTATGGGCCTTGCTTCTCAAACCCCCATTATTAATATGTTAGATACTAGCAAATACCCATTGGTAGATCGTAAGAAACCCTTGCTAATGCTATTGCTTGGCGCATCTGCCTTGGTAATGGCGGGGTCCATTGTATTTGCCTTTTTCGCCTATCCAGCAAAAAAATAACCTTCAATTGATCGGTATGGAAGTAAGTTTTATCCTGGTCAATTACAATACCACGGCCTTATTGGCCCAATGTCTTACTGCCTTGTATAAAAATACGGGCAGCAGTTCCCCTCATTTTTTATTTGAAGTACTGGTGGTAGATAATGCCAGTATACAAAATCCTCAGCCTTTGTTGGCTGCTCAATTTCCTCAAGTAATTTTTTTACATTCACCTAAAAATAATGGTTTTGGGGCTGCTAATAATTTGGCCATTCCGCATGCCAAGGGCAAGTATTTATTTTTTTTAAACCCCGATGCGTTTTTACAAAATGATGCAGCCTTTTTACTTGCACAAAAAATGAATGAACCTCAGTTTGCTCATTGTGGTTTATGTGGTGGCGAATTAATAAATGCGCAAGGCATACCCAATCAATGCTTTGGTAATTTCCCCTCTATTGCTGGGGCTATTGCAGCGCTTGGATTTAAATTTTTATTTCCTGCATACTATCGTAAGTATATGGCAGTAGGAGTGGCTAATTACAATGCATTAGATAAAAAAGTAGATTATATTTCTGGGGCTGCGTTTATGGTACGTAAAAACTTGGTAAACTTATACGGCGGCTTTGATGATGATTTTTTTCTTTTTTTTGAAGAAACAGAATGGGCATGGCGTTTAAAACAACATGGCTATTATACCATGATTTTTCCAGAAGTTAAAATTACCCATTTAGAAGGGGGTTCTACCGAATTAGGTTCCTATACTTTTTTTAATGAGCGCACTTTTAGGTTATATGCTCAAAGTCGTCAATTGTTTTACAAAAAAACCTCTGGCCGTTTTTTTGC
>JAVHPL010000018.1:2752-6178 GCA_036170555.1 Sediminibacterium sp.
CAGCAAAAAAACGGCCAGAGGTTTTTTTGCTGCCATCATGAAGCCGCTAGATTTTTTAGGAGATATATTGCAATCAATTTATCGCGGGGAAAGTGCCGCCATTTTTTTAAAAAAATGTAGCATATTATGGAAAGCGTAAACAGAAATATTCAGGGTTTTATTATTCATTCTGTGCATGAGCCTGCACGAACAGATCAGGTGAATGAGATATTGCTCCATTGGCCCGGCATTGTTCGCGTAGAAGCCATTTACCCTGCTAAACAAAAAATTCCTTTTTTAAAAAAAATAAAAGCCTGTGCTATTCAACGTACAGGGAAAGCCCTTACGAATGGTGAAATTGGGGTACTGCTAACCAATAGATTAATTTGGAAAAAAATTATTGCTGCCCCTGTTGCCGACGATTTTCCCTTTTTAATTTTAGAAAGTGATAGTTTAATTCTACAACCCCATTTATTACAAACGCATTTTTTTGCATTGGCTGGTACTTGCGATTTATTTTATTTTGGAGGATGGTTAGGACATATTCAATTATTCAGGAGCTCACGTAAAAAATGGGCCAATGATTTTTGGGTAGGGGAGCCTTTCATTAATACACTCTGCAGTGGCTATGGATACAGCGTTAATAAAAAAGCGGCAGCCCTCATGCTTAAAAGAACAGCTCGTGTTGGTTATGCTTTTGATGAAGTAAGAAGGTATTTGAAACAAGATGATTTACATTTGGGTGCAATAGTGCCCGAATGGATTACGCAAAAACCCGGTGAAAGTATGATTGGTATTAGGCCCACATTTTTTATTAGTGATCAAATTTGGAGAGTACTGCTGGATTGTAGAAACTATATTATTTGTTTATTTAAATGAAAGGTGCTTCTCCATATCGTTTCTTTTTTCTCTTCGTTTACGCTGCCTATTTGTATTTTAATAAAGGGGTAGCGTATACTTTTTTATCGGAAATTGCTTGGCTTATAGGAGTGCTATTATTATTGCGCAATGCGCGGCGGTTAAATATTGCATGGGGCAAAGTGTTGGGTATTTTTTTATTGCTTTTATTGGTAAATATCGTGCAGATGGGGCGTGGTTTTACGGCTTATCCAGTAATGATGGTGATTCGCGATAGCTTTGTGTTGAATTATGGTGTTTTAATGCTCATTGTTTTTCTTTTTTGGGAAGAGCGCGCTCAATTCTTTACAGATATGGTAGGGCTCTATCGCTTTTTTCCATTGGTAGTTACCTGTACTTTTTTATTACGCAGTTTTTTTCCCGATCTAAATGATTATAAGCCCTTTGGTGAAGTATCTTTTTTCATGTATAAGAATGGAGATATGGCCGTGCATTTACTCATTACTGTTATGTTGGTACTTACTGGCAAACTTACTTGGAGTAATCAACGCCTGGCCATCTTTAATTATATCTTAATCATTTATTTGTTGTTGATTGCTGCAACTTATAGTAGGGGTGGTTTAGTTGCCTTTGTTATTCCGCTTACTTATTTTATATATCGTTCTAGAAAAACTTCTTGGGCTCAACATATTAAACAGTATGTAAAATGGGTTCCCGTAGTTATTGCGCTTTCATTACCCTTATACCTATCTACCAAGGTAAGTGTAGAAGATAGGGTAAATGGACGTTATATTGGGCTTGATCAATTAAAAGATAATGCCATTAGTATTGTTAAACGCGATGCAGCCAAATCAGATGGGTTAGACGGTAATGTTACCTGGCGGCTGATATGGTGGGGAAAAATTATTGATTATACATTTTTGGGGCCCTATAAATACATGGGTAAGGGGCTTGGCGTAAACCTGGCCATAGATGATGATATTGCAGTAGAAGATGATTCCTTACGTTCCCCACATAATTTTAATATGACCATCTTAGCACGTTATGGGGTGCCTGTTTTTTTTATTTGGTTGCTATTTTTATTTTATCTTTTTCAACCCCTTATACGAAAAAAATTATCGGCACAAGTGCTATTACTGGGTTGTAGCTTACTGGCATTTTTTATTAATGCTAGTTTTGATGTATCGCTCGAAGGCCCCATGATGGCATTTCCATTTTGGACGCTCATGGGCTTATATTTGATGGAACAAATTTCTCTGAATGACCAGTGATCAGCAACAACAATATTGGATTAACCTGCTCACCACCTTTATGTCTCAGGCATTTACGGCCTTGTCTATTATTGTTATTACGCCCATCTTATTAAAAAATTTAGGGAATGATGTATTTGGTTACTATGGCATTTTTGTAAACCTCATTTTATTTTTTGCCATATTCGATATGGGTTTAAATATTGGCTTACTGCGAAGGTTGATTCATGAAAAAGAAATTGCTTCTGAACTCATCAGTACCTGTTTTAGTTATTTCTGGATGGTGTTTCCTATTGCTTGGGGTTTATTATATGGCTTGATAGAATTGAAATGGATACTACCGGCTAAAGCCAGTTTTTCTATTCATCATGGTTGGGTAGCCGCTCTTTTGGCACTTTGGGTAGTGATTAATATGCAGGCTACTTTATTCGATATTATTTTGCAATCGCTTAATAAAATATTTATTGGCAAGATCATTAGAATTTGTAAAACCATTCTTGAATTTGGGCTAGTTTGGTGGGCATCTACCTGGCACTCTCTAGTTGGTTTACTTGCAGTATTGGTTTTGGTGAATAGTATATATGTTTTGTGTATGTATTTTTTAGCAAAAAAAGAATTTCATTTTAAGTTGCATTTTCCTGTTCGTTTTTCCACTCTGTTTAAAGGGCATTTTACTTATTCTAGTTGGTATGCAATGAGTGCATTGGCTGGGGTGTTGGTATACAATGCACAAACTATTTTAATGGGAAGCCAATTACAAGCGGATAGTATTGCGCAGTTTTTGGTGATCACTCGTTTTTATGAAGTTGTAAGAGTGGGGTTGAGTAATTTTACCGTTATTCTTTTTCCTTCTATTGCCATGATGGAAGCTAAAGGAGATTGGCCAGATATTTTAAAACAATTTGGTAAAGTTTTTTTTAGAATTATGGCATTGGTATTGATAACTACTGGAATCATGTTTACCCTAGGTGAGCATATTTTTACTATTTGGTCTGGCTTTAAAAACGAAGATACTTTATTGGCTTTTAGGCTATATACCATACTCATTTTGTGTTTGGTGATAGAGCATGTGTCCATTGTTTTTTTATCGGCCCTTAAATTAAATCGGATGCCTACTTTGGTTTCTATATCACAAGGGTTATTTGGTTTAGTATTGAGTTATTTGTTAATGCAACGTATGGGACTCGTTGGCGCAATTATTGGTTCATTAATTGCGCTGCTTTCCACTAGTTTTTGGTATAATCCTTTGTATTTGTATTTGCATTTACGCAAAAAAACGGGTAAATGAATAAAGAAAAACCAGTTCAACCAGTGGAGCAATTGCAACAGACATCCTTAG
>JAVHPL010000019.1:0-24896 GCA_036170555.1 Sediminibacterium sp.
ATTATTGGCGACTTAAAAACAAGAGATGGACAAAATTTAAAGGGACAAAAAATTGTGGTCACAGCATTAGGAGATGGTCCTTTTATTAGTTATGCAGAGTATTTTTCATTCGACCACGATTATCCATACAGAGAAAAAGGGGCAGGTTGCGATTGTCCAAAAACTGAAACTGAAACAGTTATCAGAACTGTTTGGGCAGGTGGTGTAAGAGCTACAAATGAAAAAGAATTAGGCGAAAATGAACTTACAGCTTTTACCATTACTTTAATTCAAAATTCTGACACTATTAAAGTGCATCCATTCCATATTGGCGACATTGACGACAATGACAATAATATTGACCTTTGCATTAAAGAAAAGGGGATACCAATTTTAGTAGAAGTAAAAGAAAAAATTGCTATTGACCCAAGAGGAGATAAAAACCCAAATATAAAAATTCAAGTAATTGGACGATGGAAATAATATCAACGGAAACCTGTTTGACCAGATTGATAAAATAATGGACTACTTGTTTACCAAATACATAAAAGTAGCAATCAGTTGCGAGGGCATCAATAGAATATAAAAATATGAATATCCAAGAGATGCAGTTAGAGAAGTATTGCTGAACACCATTGCACATAAAGATTATTCTGGCGGCACTCCTATTTAAATAAGTGTTTACAATGACAAAATTACTTTTTGGAACGAATGACATTTACCCGAAAACTGAACAATTGAAAACCTATTGACTAAACATCCATCCAAGGCTTATAATCCTGATATTGCGAATGCACTTTTTAGAAGTGGTTATATTGAATCATTGGGACGAGGAACTCTAAAAATGATAAGAGAAGGTGAATTGGCAGGACTTCCAAAACCAATTTACTTTCATGATATGTCGGGCTTTTTTGTAGAGTTTAGAAAAGATAATTGTAACGAGCAATATCTAAAATCACTTGACCTTAGCGATAGGCAAGTAAAAGCAGTTTTGTTCTTGAAAGTAAAAGGAAAATTTACTAATAGCGATTATCAAACATTAAATGCTGTTTCTAAAGCAACCGCAACAAGAGACTTGACAGAGCTTGTTGAAAAATTCAAAATCCTTAAAAGAATTGGTGATTTTGGAGCAGGAACGATCTATATTTTAATTGGCTCAATTGACTCATAATGTGTTCAAGCTTTGAGCCAATGGCTAAATATGGTCTTTCCCAAAAATAAACAGAAAAATCGATAAATAACGATGACCCTTATTTGAATAATAAACATTAAATTTATAAGCAAGTAGGTTATATCCAACAAACTTTATCACAGGACAATAAAGAATCTATTGGATTTTTTATTGCTGCTGGTTGTCCTCTTTCTGTTAGGGTAAATGAGAGATGTGATTGGACAGATAAAAAAGAATATAGCGACCCACTTATTCCTGACATTGCAGGGTTAACAGCATTAATCGCAAAGTAATTGGCAAGTGATGATGCAGGAAATCCGAGTAACTATGAGAAATTATTAACTCAAATGGAAACTGACGGCATTAAAGATCCAAAAATTGAAATAATTTTAAGTCAAATAAGATCATTAAAACAAGTTGCAGGTAATGCACTGTAAAAGAATTTTAACACAATGACAAGTACGACTGGACAAATAGAAATATCATTCAACAAGAAAAAGTTAATATTCTTGATAATAGGAGCAATTGCTTTTATTCTCATCGGACTTTGGTTTGTGATAGCTCCCCCAACAATTAGCAACCCAATTTTTGGTAACCCAACACAACTTTTTATATTAGGAATTATCATAATTATTTTCTTCGGACTTTGTGCAATTTATATAGCACGTAAAATTACAGATAACAGGCCAGGTCTTATCATAAACAAAATTGGACTGACAGACAATTCAAGCGGAGTTTCGGCTGGACAAATATTGTGGAGCGACATAGAGAGCATTTCTGTAGTTGAAATACATCGACAGAAACTTATTATGTTTCAAGTAAAAAATCCACAAGACTATATAAATAAGCAAACAAGTGGTTTTAAAAGGAAAATGTTCCAAATGAATTTCAAAATGTATGGAACACCATTGAGTATAACTTCAACCTCACTTAAAATAAAGTTTGACGAGTTACTTAATATTCTTAAAGACGAATTAAAAGCAAGCAGACAATAACGAAAAAAAAAGAGCCAGCAGACTATTCATTTAACTATCTAAAGGGGACAATTAAAAATGCCAATGAACCTAATGTTTTAGGGATTTTATTGTGGTATTTGCATTTACAATTTTAGTATTAGTTGAAAAATTACTTGGAATAAACATTCGCAATGATTAATTGAGTGCACCAATCAATAAGCCTGTTTAATAATAAATTTAAAAATGAAACAGTAGTACACAAGCTGCTCCTTTTGCAGAAGAATATCTATTTAACTTTTTGTTGTTATCTTCAACCACAGTTTTTCAATCAGCAGAAGTTCCGGGCTGGACTTTCAATGAATATAAGCACAGTAGCAAGCTCTGACCATTATAAGTAATCCAACCAAACCGCAATGCAGACAATATACTAACAAAGAAACAGGAAAGAATTTTGAAATATATTACACGTACAGTTTGGATTTTATCATTGGTAAGTTTTTTCACCGACACTGCAAGTGAAATGCTTTATCCAATTATGCCCATTTACCTAAAGTCAATTGGTTTTTCAATTGTGTTAATTGGCATACTTGAAGGTGTTGCCGAAGCAACAGCAGGGCTTAGCAAAGGATATTTCGGAAAGTTATCCGATAATTCAGGCAGACGAGTGCCATTTGTACAAATCGGATATGCTTTCAGCACAATTTCAAAACCAATGATGGCAGTTTTTACATTTCCGCTTTGGATATTTTTAGCACGGACAATTGACCGCTTTGGAAAAGGAATTCGGACAGGTGCAAGAGACGCAATTCTTTCTGACGAAGCTACACCAAAAACAAAAGGAAAAGTATTTGGGTTTCATCGTTCAATGGACACTTTAGGTGCGGTAATTGGACCATCTTTGGCTTTGCTTTATTTGTATTTCTACCCACAAGAATATAAGACACTTTTTTTTATAGCATTTATTCCAGGACTATTTGCTGTTTTATCCTCATTCTTTCTCAAAGACAATAAAATAAACGATAATAAACCGAAAGTAAAAACTCCGTTCTTTTCATTTTTTAAATATTGGAACCAAAGTCCTACAACATATAGAAAAGTCGTTTTTGGACTTTTAGTTTTTACGCTATTCAACAGCTCGGATGTTTTTCTTTTACTACAAGCAAAACAGTCAGGACTTGACGATACAATGGTGATTGGAGTTTATATTTTTTACAATCTTATTTACGCTTTGTTTGCTTTTCCTATTGGAATTCTTGCTGACAAAGTAGGTCTTAAAATCATTTTTATTATAGGACTTGCGCTCTTTGCAACAGTATATTTTGGTATGGCAATGAACAAAAATATTTATTTATACTTTGCGTTATTTTTTCTTTATGGCATTTATGCTTCAGCGACTGAAGGAATTTCAAAAGCGTGGATTTCAAACATCACAAGTAAAAAAGTTACAGCAACAGCAATTGGGACATTTTCAGGACTGCAAAGCATCTGTACAATGTTGGCAAGTTCGCTGACTGGACTAATTTGGTTTCAGTTCGGGGCAACAACTGCATTTATTGTAACAGCCTCAGCAACCTTATTTGTAATCTTATACTTTTTAACCATTCCTACACCAACAAATGGAGCAACTGAAATATAACAGTAGAATAAGGACCGAATTTAGGAGATAAAAATATCTTTCAAAAAATATGCTAAACAACACACAACATAAAAGAGCATTTGTACTTAACTACTATTTATTATATTTATAAGTAAGATTAATTTGCCTATCTATTCAATAATCCTGTATAATTTTGGTATAAAAAGAAAATTATGGCATTCATTAACCCTCATATTAACTTTAATGGAAATGCAGAAGAAGCGTTCATATTTTACAAATCTGTTTTTGGTGGCGAATTTGCAAAAATTATGCGCTTAAAAGATTTGGCGGGCCCTGAATTTCCAGTTGCTGAAAATGATGCAAATAAGATATTGCATATTGCTTTGCCAATAGGCAAAAACGTTTTAATGGGAAATGATATACCTGATTTCATGGGAAGGGTAAATGAAAAAGAAAATAGAAGTAAAATTTCAATTAGTGCAGAAAGCAAAGAAGAGGCCGACAAATTATTTAATGGACTTTCAGCAGACGGAGAAATAGAGATGCCAATAGCAGACAGCCCTTGGGGTTCCTATTTTGGTATGTTTAGAGATAAATATGGAATTGAATGGATGATAGATTATGACCCGAAATATAAAGGGCAGTTGTAGTAGTAAATAATCATCTTAATTTTTAGAAATCAATAATCAGATAAATTACGGATTGTAATTCACTCTTGGTATAGTATAACAGCACTACTACCATCTAAGACTATTTTGTTGCCTGTTTTAGTGGTATTGTTGTTACTCAATCCTATTTTCCAATTGCCAGTTGGTAGTGTAATGGTTTCAGCTATTGCTTTTCCGTTAAATGCTACCCATATTTTCTTCCAGCTATCATTTACTGCGGATCCATTTAAAGTATAAGCTATAATGCCTTCTGGTAAATTATTTTCAAAAACCAACTGGTTAGCAATTTGAGATGCGCTTTGCATTCTAAAAGCAGGATGTGTGCGCCTTATTTTGATTAGCTTTCTGATGAATTGATAAGTCAATTCATTTTTTGATTTCAAATCCCAGTTAATGCTGTTCACTAAATCTCCTTTATCAAAAGAATTTTCTACACCATTTTTTGTTCGTAGAAATTCTGTACCAGCGGTTAAAAAGCTTGCACCCTGAGAAGTTAATACTATTGCGTAAGCTAGTTGGTGCATTTTAACTCGATCAGCTTCAGAGGCTTCTTTATAGGAAAGGGCAATTTTATCCCATAAAATATTATTGTCGTGACAGTCAGCATAATTAATAACACCTGCAGGACTAGCAGTATATGGCCCCTTAGAATAATTAACCTTACTGTAATCTATTTGTGGATGGTTACCCGCAGCAACAATTCCAAATTTTATCGACTCAATATTGTTAATTTTTCCAGTAGCAAAACCTCTGTCATCAATATTAAAAACACTTCCCTTGATACCGTCTCTTATATCATCACTAAATACGGCTACCCCCTTTAATTGGTTGGCATTTTTTTTAACTGCTCTTTTTTCTTCAGACAAAGTGGATGCGCTTGCAGTCCAACCTTCTCCATATAATACAATAGATGGTTTTATTTTACGAAGTGAATCAGCAATTAAATTCATGGTTTCAATATCATGAACACCCATTAAGTCAAATCGAAATCCATCTATATGGTATTCCTTTACCCAGTACACCACACTCTCTAACATGAATTTCCTAAACATGGCTTTATCGCTAGCCGTTTCATTGCCACAAGCAGTAGCATCTGAAAAACTACCATCTGCTTTTTTTCTGTAATAATAATCCGGCACTAAAATATTGAAGTTCGAATTTTTGGTTAGCGCAGTATGATTATACACCACATCCATAATGACTCTTAAACCATTGCTATGCATGGTTTTTATCATCTCTTTTAACTCTTTAATGCGTACTTTTCCATCAGCAGGATTGGTGCTGTAAGACCCCTCAGGAATATTGTAATTCACTGGGTCGTATCCCCAATTGTACTGTTCATGTTTAGTTTCATCTACTGAGTTATAATCATAAAATGGCAGTAAGTGAATATGGGTAACACCAAGTTCTTTTATATGTGAAAGACCAGTAGATAAACCAACACTATTTTTGGTGTTCAATTCTGCTAGTCCTAAAAATTTGCCTTTATTTTTTATGCCACTGGTTGCATGGATACTGGCATCTCTTACATGTAACTCATAAATAACTGCATCCGTTTGCTGGTTGCTAACGGAGAAATTGGGTGATTTATCTTGTAACCATCCTATTGGATTGGTTTCATTTAAATTAATTACCTGTGCCCTTAAACCATTAGTACCACATGCTTTTGCGTATGGGTCAATGACTTCTGCACTCCATACTTCATTCATTAAAACTTGAAATGTATAATATTTATTATTTAAATCTTGATTAACTATAATTTCCCAAATACCATTTTCTCTCTTTTGCATATGGAGCGAATTATAAGCAACACCACTTACATCTTTACTGTAAATATTTAGCTTAGCGTCACTTGCTGTGGGTGCCCAAATTTTAAACGTGGAAGCCTTTGGAGTATAGGTGAGTCCTAAATCTTTACCATTGTATATTGGGTAGGGTTCCTGACTACTTTGAGCAAGTACAGGTATTGTGGTTAGAAGCATCATACATACAAGTATATTGTAGCGCATGGGAAAAAAATTTGATTTTACTAAGATACAAGTATCTTCTTTTTGAAATGGTATTTGAATATACAGTGAATGTTCAATAGAGCTAAGTAAGCAGCCATCATTTCCCCAGGCAATTTTTAAAAATTATAGACTATTTTCAATCAAAAATAGGATAATATGAAAACATACAAATCTTCGATAATAAGGTTAATTCTATGTTTTTTCATCGTTCAAACTGCAATTGCCCAGGATAATCATTTACGGTCAAATAAACCAGTATATATTATTGTGCATGGTGCTTGGGGTGGTAGTTGGGCTTTTAAAAAAGTTGATTCTTTACTAACTGAAAAAGGTAATATTGTTTATCGCCCTTCTCTAACTGGTCAGGGTGAACGAGTTCACTTGGCTTCTAAAGAAATAGGATTAAGTACGCATATTAACGATGTGGTTAATATGATATTATATGAAGACCTTTACGATGTAATTTTGGTTGGACATAGCTATGGAGGCATGGTGGTAACTGGCGTTGCAGATAGTTTGCCTACTAGAATAAAAAAGCTAATTTATTTAGATGCTTTTGTGCCAGAGAATGGCGAGAATATGTTAATGGCATCTGGTTCTCACGAAGATTGGTTTAGTAAAATGAATGTAAATGGTTTTGCAATACCAAGATGGGTTGCGAATGATCAACTTCCACCAAAAGATGTTCCGCATCCTTTCAAAACATTCATCGACACAATTCGGCTTAAGCAACAACAACATTATAGAATAGCTACAACCTATATACTTACTGTGGCAAAAGGCAGCAACCCGGCTGCTGATGATTTTGCTCCTCAAGCTGATAGAGCAAAGAAAAAAGGATGGCCAATTATGCAACTGGAAGCAGATCACAATCCTCAATGGTCTGCTCCTGTACAATTAGTTAATATGCTTACAAAAATCGGAAGAAATTAATTGGGATATAAATAATCATCATGGAGTCAATAAAAAGTTAGCCACATTTTAGAACTATGTTATTGCAGTTTTAGTTTGTGAAAGTGTTAGAATCATAAAGCGTATTTTTTCTGGAGTAGATTGTTTTTTAATTTTCATTCTCCTTTATTTACTTTAGTTGATATCATTTTAATGATTGTAACAATTATAATCAACAATATTCGCTTCCAATAATTAACCCAGAAGCTTCTTTTAAAATTGGCTATAGTTTTCAAGTATTTTATAATTGAATCTATTATGTGTAGGCAACTTTACTTTTAAAAAATATAAGTGGCGAGTATATTTCTTCTTCCTTAACTTTTATTTGTGGGTTCTTCTATTACAATCTTACCTTGAGGCTGTTGCTGGATTGCTTTTTCAGACTCTATTTCAATTTCTTTTATGCTCACTGCATAAATGCTTGGATATATATTTGAACCTGTTTGTACGGCATATACATGTGTAAATACTGCTCCAAAATATAATATCATAGCAGTATAATATACCCACAATAGCAACACAATTGCAGAGCCGGCAGTTCCGTATAATGAAGAAAGTGAACTATGACCTAAATAATAGCCAATTAAAAATTTGCCTCCCATAAATAGTGACGCTGTAATGAGCGTACCTATCCGTACATGTTTCCACTTTATTCGGGCATCAGGTAATATTTTAAATATCATACCAAATAGAAGTGCAGTTATACCAAAAGTGAGCACTACGTTAAAAACATAAGCAATGATGATGGTAATTTTAGGAAAAATTTGGGTAAGTCTATGTATAAAGGCATCCATCATACCATTTACTACTAAGGATACCAATAATAAAAATCCAAGACTTACAACAATTGAAAAAGAGAGTAATCGGTTTACAATCATTTTTAGTATTCCCTTACCTTTTTGCGGTTTCGCTTTTAATTGCCAGATATAATTAATTGAATCCTGTATTTCACTAAATACACTTGTGGCGCCAATTAGTAAAGTGATTAAACCTACCGTCATTGCAAAATTACTATTATGCGATAATGCAGAACTTTTAATGGTTTGTTGAATCTGCAATGCTGCATCGTTTCCTACTATACTAGAAATTTGGTTATATAAGGATCCTTCTACAGCATCCCTTCCATAAAAAATATCACTAACAGAAATAATGATGATCAACATGGCAGGCAAGGAAAAAATAGTATAAAATGCTAACGCAGCGCTTAGCTTTAGTACCCGCTTTTCAATGAAATCATTAAAACTGGTTTTTAAAACCGACCATATAGATTTAAATGTTTTGGTCATTCGTTAGCTGAATTAAAGCGCAATAACTGTAGTAATTTGATAGACTGCGCTTACGCAATATAACGGAATTGCCTCATTCTTAGGAGGGATGATGGGCAAATCATTTAGCTGGCTTGAACATACTGGTGTTAAAGATTTACATATAAGTTGAATATATAAGTTCTACCTATAAATATGTATGAAATTCAATTTGAAACTGTATTTTTAAGCAGGCCATTTTGAAGTATAAAAGATAAAAATCAGTAAAACAAAACTCAAATACAACTTATAATAAATGATCACAAGAGTTAAAATCTGCTGTATTAGTTCAGCCGATGAAGCAGCAATGGCTGTTCAATATGGCGCATCGGCACTGGGCTTGGTTGCCAATATGCCCAGTGGACCAGGTGTTATTTCTGATGAAGCCATCCGTAAAATTGCTGCAACTGTTCCTCCTGGTATTGCTACTTTTATGCTTACAAGTGAAACCGCTGCAGAAGAAATCATCTTGCACCATCTTCGAACATTAACCAATACTATTCAAATTGTTGATGAATTAAAAAAAGGCACTTATGATAAAATTAAAGCCGCCTTACCTGCAATCAAAATTGTTCAAGTGATTCATGTGATAGACGAGAAAACAATTGATGAAGCCATCAGAATATCTTATTCTGTTGATGCGTTACTTTTAGATAGCGGAAACCCAAACTTAGCAGTAAAAGAACTGGGAGGCACGGGCAGGGTTCATAATTGGCAACTGAGTAAAAAAATTGTAGAACAATCTAAAGTACCCGTATTTTTAGCAGGTGGTTTAAATGCCGAAAACGTAAAACGTGCCGTTGATGAAGTTCAGCCTTTTGGTTTAGATCTTTGTAGTGGTGTTAGAACTAATCATCAGTTAGACCCACAAAAACTGGAATTGTTTTTTAATCAACTAAAAAATTAACTTAAAATGGCTAGTACAATTAAAAGTAAAATTCTTACTGGTTTAACAATCATTTTTGGATTGTTCTTTATTAATGCAGGGCTAGACAAGTTTTTGCATTACATGCCAGTTCCCGCTGATTTACCCGAAAAAATGCTCAAAGCTTTTGCTGCATTTACCGAAATTGGTTGGTTAATGCCGCTTGTTGGCTTTGCCGAATTGGTTGGTGGTATAATGGTAATAATTCCAAAAACAAGAGCCTTGGGTGCATTGATTATTTTTCCTGTAATGGTTGGGATTTTTTTAACCAATATTGTTCAAGATATTAGTGGCTTACCAATTGCCATTGTATTTGGTGTAATTCTTGTTTGGATCATGATTGATAATAAAGAAAAGTATTTGCCTTTAATCAAATAGATCTAATACGTGAATTGGTTTTTAGAAAGAGTGAATTGATTGCTATATTCGAGTAAGAAGTGTTATTATTTCTTGCATTTACCAATTTAATGAAGTATTTTATTTTTCCTAACTTGTATTTCTTATTACTCTTGCTATGCCTACTTTAGTTGAACAACTCAATCTTATGCGCCATTTTTTTCAATCTGGTGCTACTCAATCTTATGCTTTTCGTAAACAACAACTCATTGCATTAAAAAATGAAGTGGCTAAACAAGAGGAAGCCATTTATGCAGCTCTATATGCCGATTTGCATAAAAGTAAAGAAGAATGTTGGGTAACAGAAAATGGATTTTTTTTAACTGAGTTAAAAGATAGCTTGGCTAATTTAAAAAATTGGATGGAGCCTGAAGCTGTACCCACAAATTTACTCAATTTGCCTTCTAGTAGTAATGTTGTACGTGAACCCTTAGGTGTTGTTTTAATTATTGGGCCATGGAATTATCCATTTCAATTATTGTTTACACCCTTATTAGGAGCTATTGCCGCAGGCAATTGTGTTGTTCTGAAACCTAGTGAATTTGCACCTGCAACTGCTCAAGTGATGCAAGAAATTATCACTGCTTGTTTTCCGCAAGAACAAGTATTGTATGTAACTGGTGATGGAGCTACTGTTATTCCTGAAATGATGAATCAATTTAATTTTGATCATGTGTTTTATACAGGCAGCACTTCAGTAGGGAAAATAATTTATAAGATGGCTGCCGAAAAGTTAATTCCTGTAACATTAGAGCTTGGAGGTAAAAGCCCTTGTGTAGTAGAATCAGATGCAAATATTAATGTAGCTGCAAAGCGCATTGCGATGCCTAAATTTTCTAATGCGGGCCAAATGTGTGTAGCCCCTGATTATGTGCTTGTACATGAAAGTAAAAAAGAAGAATTTATTACAGCGCTTAAAAAATCTATCCCAAGTTTTTATGGTATTGATTCAGCCAATGAAGAAGGTTATGGAAGAATTATTAATGCAAAACAATTTGATCGCATTATTCGTTATTTGGTAGATGGCAAGATTGTGTATGGTGGCAAATATGACCGTACCCAATTATTTATTGAACCAACTATTTTGGTTGATATAAAGCTAGATAGCCCTATTATGAAAGAGGAAATTTTTGGTCCAATACTTCCCATACTCACTTTCAAAACAATGGAAGAGGCCAAAGCAATTATTGCTCAAAATCCTAACCCTTTGGCATTTTATATATTTACTTCTTCTAGCACAAAGGAGAAAGCTTGGATAAATGCTATACCATCTGGTGGTATTTGTGTAAATACGGCTAGCTTGCACTTAACTAATCCAAACCTGCCTTTTGGAGGAAGGGGTTTTAGCGGAACGGGTGCTTATCATGGTAAATATAGTTTTGATACGTTTAGCCATAAAAAAGCAGTAATGAAATCACCCACTTGGTTTGATCCTGCATTAAAATATCCTCCTTTCACTGGCAAATTAAAATTACTTAAGTGGTTGGTTGGATAATAAACTAATTTTTTATTCATGTGTTTATGAAAGCAATACTTGTACTTGTTTTAATAGCAATTATTATTTCAATACCTATTAAAAAAAAGGATATGACTTGGCGACAATCCATACTTAAAACCTTATACCCAGTGATCATGTTGAAGGGTAAAATATTTGGCAATAAAAAAGATATAAAATTAAACCCCAGTCAAATTGCTCCATCCGAATCTTTTTATAATTTGGTTGCATTAAAAAACAATGGAGATACACTTGCATTTTCTTCATTAAAGGGTAAAAAAGTATTGATTGTGAATACTGCTAGCGACTGTGGATTTACAGGTCAATATGAAGAATTAGAAAAATTACATCAAAAATATGGTGATCGTCTTATTGTACTGGGGTTCCCTGCCAATGATTTTAAGGATCAAGAAAAAAAATCAGATACCGCCATTGCCGCTTTTTGTAAATTAAATTATGGAGTAAGTTTTCAATTAATGCAAAAATCGCATGTAGTTAAAGGGCCCAATCAACATCCTGTTTTTAATTGGTTAAGCAACGCATCTGAAAATGGTTGGTGTAATGATCAACCAGTATGGAATTTTAGTAAATATATTGTTGATGAGAATGGAATTCTGCAAGCATTTTATACACAAATGGTATCTCCATTAGATCAATCTGTTACAAACCAAATTCTTAAATAGGGCAGTTCTCATGATAATTAATTAATTCAATAGGTGTGCGCTCAATCACAAAACCTGTATAGGTAGTGGCTACTTCATCTAACACTGCTTCAATTTCTTCTTGCAACATGAGTGTAACCAATCTGCCCCTAAATTCTTTTATTCCAGGCAATCCTTTTAAGTAATTGGCATAATGCCTTCGCATTTCAAAAATGCCCACTTTAGGCCCCTTCCATTCTAAAGATTTACGCAAATGTTTTTTGCATACTTCCACTCTTTCCTCTACAGTGGGGAAGGGTAGTATTTCACCTGTGGCTATATAATGTTTAATTTCCCTGAATATCCATGGATAACCTATAGACGCTCTTCCTATCATAATGCCATCTACTCCATAGCGTTCTTTGTACGCCAGTGCTTTTTGTGGGCTGTCTATATCTCCATTTCCAAAAATGGGGATATGGATACGTGGGTTATTTTTTACTTTGGCAATTAAACTCCAATCAGCTTCACCTTTATACATTTGTGACCTTGTTCTTCCATGTATAGACAATGCTTTTATACCAACATCTTGTAATCGTTCTGCAACTTCTTCAATATTCTTACTATTATCATCCCATCCTAATCTGGTTTTTACGGTAACAGGAAGATGTGTACTTTTCACTACAGCATCCGTTAATCGTACCATTAAATCTACATCTTTTAATACGCCTGCCCCTGCCCCTTTTAATGCCACTTTTTTTACTGGGCAGCCAAAATTGATATCCAATAGGTTGGGGTTTACCGCTTCTACAATTTTTGTACTCATTGAAAGCGCATCTTCATCTCCTCCAAAAATTTGTATACCAACAGGCCGTTCGTAATCAAAAATATCTAGTTTTTGTTTGCTTTTTATTGCATCCCTTATAAGTCCTTCACTGCTTATAAACTCTGTATACATCAAGTCTGCACCACTATCTTTACATACTGCACGAAATGGAGGGTCACTCACATCTTCCATTGGAGCCAATAAAAGCGGAAAATCGGGTAGTACTATTTGATCAATTTTAACCATATTTGTTATATACCTTTTATCCTTTAGCTTATTATGGAATAAATGTAATTTGCGAATTTACAAACTTATTTTTCAATTGAATGAAACAGAAACCCTTTGTTAGTTATGCCAGCCAATTTGCCCTTTTGTTAGGATTCTTAGGAGTTTGTATTATTATCAGCAGTTTATTAATGGGCTGGATAGCTGCTCAGGCACTTCATAAACCCTTTTTAGAAGGTGCAACTGCATTATTAATGCCCGAAAATGCCAATCTTGCTCGTTTGCTAAACACAATATCAACTTGTATTGCTTTTTTTATTCCAGCTTGGCTAGTGGCTAAAATTGCCAATAATCAGTCATTTGTACAACTAGGTTTTAGTAAAGCATTCTCAGTTAGGCAACTGAGTATAGTTGTATTGATCAGTATTACAGCTTTATTTGTAAGTGGTTCTTTGGGGGCTTTAAATGAAATAATTCCTATGCCAGCGTCTTTTTTAAAAAAGGCCAAACAATTAGAAGATACCTATAAATCGGCCATGTTATCTATGGCTACTATGCATTCATTTTTAGATTATATATTAAGTTTGTTGGTTATTGCCTTAGCCCCTGCCATTTTTGAAGAAGTACTTTTTAGAGGGAGTATGCAACAAATTTTAATTGGTTGGACTAAAAATATATGGATAGGTATTATTATAACGTCTATTATATTCAGTGCCATTCATGGATCTTATTTTGGGTTCTTACCAAGACTTGGATTAGGTATTATTTTAGGACTGGTATTTTATATAAGTAAAAATCTATGGTTGAGTATTGCTATGCATTTTTTAAACAATGCATTGGTAGTTACTCAAATTTATATATTAACAAAAAGAGGGGAGGCTATTGAAAAAGCCATGGACGAATCAATGCCTATTTGGCTTGGGGTAATTGCGCTTATTGGGCTTTTTTTTCTATTCAAATATTACAAAAAAGTATCTGATCAAGTTATTAATACAAATAAATTAACACAAGAAAATGAAACCTTGGTATAAAATATTTTCAACACGAAGTATTGCAGAAGCAAGTATTATTCAAGGCATGTTAGAAGAAAATCAAATACCTGTTCAAAAATTAAATAAGCAAGATAGTAGTTATATCAATTTTGGTGATATTGAACTATATGTACCCAATCACTTAAAAGATACTGCTACCCAATTAGTACAACAGAATTTACTGAACTAAACAGGTTGGCAATTTATTGCTAGCCATCAGTATGCACTTATCTTTACTAAATAATTTTGCTAAGTATGTCATTAAATATAGCAACCCTTAAAACCAGAGCCCTTACCGCTATTGTGTTTGTAGCAGTAATGCTTTTTGGTATTATGTACAATGAATGGAGTTTCAAAGGCTTATTTTTAATCATTCAATTTGGTTGCATTTTCGAATTTTTAAAACTGATTCAGTTAATAAATCCAGGCTACAATAAATGGCCCATGCCTTTTTTAAAATATATATTATTCGGTACATTGTATTTAGTTGTTCCCTTTTATTTTATGAGAACACTTTATGATAATAGTCATTTTTATTTTGAAGGGCCAAATTGGGTATTGCCTATGATTATTATTGCTTCTATTTGGATCAATGATACCATGGCCTATCTGGTGGGTTCTATAATTGGAAAGCATCCATTATCTGCAATATCCCCTAAAAAAACCTGGGAGGGTACAATTGGAGGATCTATACTGGCTGTTGTGTTAGTTGCTGGGGCAACAACATCTATATGGGGATTTTCGGTAAAACATGTTTTGATTATTTCAGCTTCTGCAGCTATTGCTGGAACCTTTGGCGATTTATTAGAAAGTAAATTGAAGCGTTCCGCAGGTGTTAAAGATAGTGGCCAAATTATGCCAGGTCATGGTGGTTTTTTAGATCGGTTTGATTCTTTATTAATTGCAATTTTAGCAGTATGGTTGGTTTTATATCTTTTTTTATAAGCCTTTCTGCATTTTCCGAATTACATTTGTTATACAATATTCGCTAATGACCATACATCGAGAAGGATACAGAACCATTGCCATTACTGCTTTTTTATTTGGAGTAATTAATCTTATTTCTTTTAGTTTTTTAAGTGGTCCTTTGCCATGGTTGGCAATTGCCTTGTTTATTGGAACCTTGGGATTGTTCCTCTTTATTGTTTCATTTTTTAGAATTCCTAAACGCACACTTACTTTTAGTGATCATCAATTGATTTGCCCTGCTGATGGTAAGGTAGTGGTTATTGAAGAAATGATTGATGAAGAATATTTTAAAGACAAGAGAATTCAGGTGAGTATTTTTATGAGCCCTGCCAATGTTCATGTGAATCGTAACCCTATGAATGGTATTGTTACTTATAATCAACATCATGCAGGCAAATATTTAGTGGCCTGGCACCCCAAATCTTCTACCGAAAATGAACGTTGGAGTGTAGCGGTAAAAAATAATCATGGGGAAATTTTGTATAAACAAATTGCAGGTGCTTTGGCAAAGCGAATTTGCAATTATACCAAAGTAGGTCAGCAGGTAAAGCAATGCGATGAATATGGGTTTATTAAATTTGGAAGTAGGGTAGATATATTATTACCTGTTGGAACATCCATTAATGTAAACCTCAATCAAGCTGTTAAAGGCGGTGTTACTGTATTGGCTACTTGGTAGCATTTGACTTATTTTAACAGTTTATTCAAACCAGTATTAATACAATTACTTAACTTTAAGTATTCAATAATTTAAATAATGTTCATATGAAAAAATTTTTGGTGTTAGCAACTGCAGCTTTCTTATTCACTGGGGTAGTTTTTGCAGGCGGTGATGGTAAAAAATGTGCAAAATCTAAAGAGTGTGGGAAGAATATGAAAGAGTGTAAAATGAAAGATCAAAAAGGTATGAAAGACTGTTGCAAAAAAGCAGCAGAAAAAGTGGCAGATAAAGCACCTACTAAAAAAGCATAGTAAATATATTTTACTTAACCCGCTACAAAAAGTAGCGGGTTTTTTATTTATAAAATGGCTTCTAATTCTTTTAAATGGTAAATGGTATAAGTGGGTTTTATTGTGGTGATCGCACGAATATGATTCACAAATATAGTATCAAGCCCAGCATTCATCCCACCAATAATATCTGCTTCAATATTATCTCCAATCATAATACTCTCTTCTACTTTAGCCCCTGCTCTTGTTAATGCATGATCAAAAATTTCCTTATTGGGTTTTAAACTATTGCTGCCCTCTGATGTAACCACTTCTTTAAAATAATGACCAATTTGGCTTTGTTCTAATTTATGGTATTGTACTTTTTCAAATCCATTGGTAATTAAATGTACCTGATAGCCTTTGTTATTAAGATAGGTTAATATTTCATGTGTGTAGGGGAATAATTTATTTTTTGTGGGTAATACATCTAAAAATTGTACTCCCATAGATCTAGACAATGGTTCATCTGCAATTTTAAACTCTAATAATGCCAGCCACATTCTTTTCCATCTTAATTCATCTTGTTTAATTAATCCATTAGCATATTTTTCCCAAAGCCGGTGGTTATGAAAACTATATTTTTCAAAAAAATCATCGAAATTAGGCACGCCTCTTTTAACAAGGTCTTGTGCAATAAAAATATCTTGCATTGCTTCTTTAGAATTGGTGTCAAAATCCCAAAGTGTATGATCTAAATCAAAAAATAGATGTTGATATTGCATTTGGTAAAGTTAAGCCTTGATAAGTAAAATGCCGATGTTGTACATTTGAATACTTTTATCATTCAATTATTTGTATGAATATCATTATAACAGGGGCATCTAAAGGAATTGGGAAAGCTATAGCCAATATTTTTGCAGCAGCAGACAATACCATCCTTTTGTGTAGTAGGGGTGAAAAATCTTTATATGATACTGTTGCCGAACTACAAACCCTCTATCCAGAGAGTAGTATCAAGGGTATGGTTTGTGATATAAGTAATAAAGAAGAGGTACTATTATTTGCAAAATGGTGCCTGAAACAGGGTAAACCAGATATATTAGTGAATAATGCCGGACAATATTTACCTGGTTCTGTGCATGAAGAAGCGGATGGTATATTGGAGCAATTAATGGAAACCAACCTGTATAGTGCTTATCATTTAACCAGAGCATTATTACCAACTATGATTGCTGCAAAAAGTGGACATATTTTTAATATTTGTTCTATTGCATCATTGCAAGCTTATGCCAATGGAGGTAGTTATAGTATTAGCAAATTTGCTTTGTTGGGATTTAGTAAAAACTTGAGAGAAGAATTAAAACCGAAAGGAATAAAAGTTACTGCCGTTTGCCCCGGGGCCACCATGAGTGCCAGTTGGGATGGCGCTTCTATAGATCCGCAGCGTATAATGGAAGCCGAAGATATTGCTAAAATGGTATTTACTGCTGCTAATCTTTCACCCATGGCAGTAGTGGAAGATATTATTATGCGACCACAATTAGGGGATCTTTAGCAGTAAGCATTGCTATGTTGCTGTTAACAATAGCATAACCATTCGCTAACATATAGTTCATATTTAGATTAGAGCTTTGATAAACACTAATCTATGAGCAAACGTCTGCTTGATGTTGTGGTAATGAGTGATCTTCATTTAGGCACTTATGGCTGTCATGCTACTGAAATAGTAAATTATCTCAAAAGTATTCATCCTCAAATTTTGGTATTGAATGGAGATATCATTGATATTTGGCAGTTCAATAAACGCTATTTTCCTCTTGCACACGTGCAGGTGATCAAGGAAATAATGAATTTACTTGGTAAGGGTACTCGGGTTATTTATATCACGGGTAATCATGATGAATCACTGCGCCGTTTTAGCGATATGACTTTGGGTAATTTTCAATTAACCGATAAAGTGGTAATGGAAATTAATGGAAAAATGACTTGGATTTTTCATGGCGATGTATTTGATGCTACTACAAAGGGAAGTGCAAAGCTATTGGCTAAGCTTGGTGGGCAAGGGTACGATTTACTTATACTGATCAATAGTTTTGTTAATTGGTGCCTCAAGTGTTTGGGTAAAGAAAAAATGAGCTTTAGTAAAAAAGTAAAAAACAGTGTTAAGAAAGCTGTTTCATGGATAGGTGATTTTGAACAAACTGCCGCTGAACTAGCTATTGAAAAAAAATACGACTATGTTATTTGTGGGCATATTCATCAACCACAAAAAAGAGAAGTAGTTACCAAAAATGGGTCTGTAATGTATTTGAATAGTGGAGACTGGATTGAAAATTTAACCGCATTAGAGTACTCGCAAAATGAATGGAATATATTTCAGTATAAAGAGAAAGATTTTACTACTTCTAAAGCGCCTGTTGTAGTGATGGAAAAGAAATTGCCTAAGCTGAATGTAGTTACAGAAGAAATTGCCTTATTTATTCACTCTTTAGCCATTCAAAAATGAATATATTTTACGCAGTTCAAGCTACTGGGAATGGTCATATTAGCAGAGCAATTGAATTAGTACCTTTTTTGCAACAATATGGAAACGTAGACGTTTTTTTGAGTGGCAACAATAGTTATTTAGAAGCCAATTTGCCAGTTAAATATAGAAGTAAAGGCCTGAGTTTATTTTATGGGAACGAAGGGGGATTAAATTACTGGAAAATGGCTAGAGATTTTAGTATGAAGCGTATATGGAATGACGCTAAGCACTTACCTGTTGATCAATATGATATTGTTTTGAATGATTTTGACAGTATCACTTCGCTGGCTTGTAAATTAAAAAACAAAACTAGTGTTGGATTTGGTCATCAGGCAAGTTTTAATAGTAATTTAGTGCCACGTGCTACTAAAAAAGATATATCAGGTGAATTGATATTGAAACAGTATGCTAAGGCAACTGCTTATGTAGGCCTGCATTTTAAATCGTATGATCAATCTATTTTTTCTCCTGTAATAAAATCTACTGTATTAAATGCCTCTGTACAAAACCATGGTCATGTAACGGTTTATCTTTCTCATTATAGTGATGATGTTGTGGTGAAATATTTAAAACAAATAGATGGTATTCGATTTGAAATATTTTCAAAAAAAGTGAAACTTCCTATATCCGAAGGAAATATTACACTACTTCCTATTAGCAATGAAGGCTTCACTAAAAGTATGATTAATAGTGTTGGGGTTATTACAGGAGCGGGTTTTGAAACACCTGCTGAAGCACTTTATTTAGGAAAAAAATTATTGTGTTTGCCCATTAGAGGGCAATACGAACAATTGTGTAATGCGGCAGCTTTAAGTGAATTTGGAGTTCCAATAATTCATAAAATTGATGCAACTTTTAGTAACGCTGTTGCAAGCTGGTTAAGCGCTCCCACACCCAATTCATTGGCTTTAGCGCAAAGCACTTACGAAATTGTTCAGCATACAATTGAACTGGCAAGAAGTATTCAAAATGCCGATATAGAACATCAGCCAATTCATTCGGACAATGATTTATTACAAGCAGGAATTTTCTAGTTTTTTTGAGTCAACTATAAAATGTCGTATTTGTACCACTAATAAAGCAAGTAACTGTTGCAATTTCATAGTCTAAAAACAATGATATGCAACGAAAAGACTTTTTAACAAAAACAGTGCTTGCTTTACCTGCAATCGGATTTTTACATACTGCTATAGCCCAAGAATCTAATAAGTCATCTTCTAAACCCTTTGTTGTAGATGCAGGAAAATCTCGTTTTGGAGAAGTAGTTAAATTTTTAGGGGTGCATCCCAATGATTTAAAAATTTCAGCTAAAGATACGGGCGGGCAGCTTTCTGTATTTGAATACAAAGGATTTGCCAAAGTGGGCCCCACCCTACATATTCATTTTAAACAAGATGAAATTTTCACTATAACAGAAGGTAGTTACCGATTTGTAGTAGGAAATGAAACCCATATATTAAACGAAGGGCAAACTATTTTTCTTCCTCGAAACATTGCCCATACCTGGATTCAATTAACCGATAAAGGCAAAATGATTTACATGCTGCAACCTGCAGGTAAAATGGAAGAATTTTTTAGTTATATGAATACGCTTACAACAAGGCTTTCTGATGAAGAAATGAATAAAGTGCATGCAGCACATGAAATGAAAGTGGTTGGCCCTCCACTTATTTTATAATTATTTTGTAGATTACAGCTACTTATATCACTTGATATTAAAAGACTTTATACCAGCCCCAGATGTACAGGAGTATATTCAACTGTATAGAATTGTGCACCTTGTTTTCAATAACGGAGAGCATATTCCTACAAAAGCATATCCTCCAAGGCCAGAACAATGTATTGCATTTTATCCTCATGATATGGAAACAGTTGAATACGCTTCAACAGGAAAACAAGTAAGTAATTTACCTGTTGTTTTGTATGGGCAATTTACCGAAGTAACCCATAGGATCATTGGCAATCATTTTTTAGTTGTACAAATTATTTTTAATCCCGGTGCATTGTATCGTTTAACTGGCATACCTGCTAATGAATTTACCAATCAATATGTAGATGCTGGTTCCGTTTTTAATTCCATCATACATGATGTGAATGAGCAATTGTTCTTCGCAAAGGATTATTTACAAATGATAGAAATAGTAAATGATTTTGTACGAACACTTGTTAAGCGTAAGCAAAAATCTTTATTACCAATTGATGCTTTATGTCTAAAGATGCTTAATAATGCTTATTCATACAGTATTGATGAAATTGCAAAACAAGCATATTATAGCAATAGACAATTAGAAAGAAAATTTAAAGAAAGAACGGGATTAAATCCTAATCTATTTAATAGGGTTATTGCATTTGATAACGCATTTAGAATGAAAAACACTTTTATAAATAGAGATTGGTTAAGAATTGCCATTGAATGTGGTTACTACGATTATCAGCATTTAGTTAAAGCCTATAAAGATTTTACAGGACTTACCCCAAATGCATTTCATCAATTAGAAGAAAAAGCACCCGAACGAAAATTTGGGCTCAATGAAGGGTTTTATAAAACAGCTATTTAAATTACTGAGGTTAGTTAAAGTTCACCCGCTAATAATATTTGCCAAGCTTCTGTTACTTTTTGTTGGTTAAGGAGTTCGGCTGCGTACAGATGCAATTCTCTTTCCATTTCATTTGGGTTGATAGAAAAATACTGAATAATATTTTTTAGCCGGTCATCATGAAATCCAGGATCTACTGATGGTTCTTCGTGTACATTACCCAATTGCCCTAAGTGATTACCCGTTAAAATAGAACTATTCCGAATACTAACTGGTAATGCATCTAACCCAATTGCCAATTGCGTATTGGGCTTAGCTACTTTAAATAAGTTACTACTATCTACCTTACAATACCAATCTCCACCAAGCCTTGCTACATGATGCATTTTAGTTTGGTCTATCATGGTGCCTTCTGAATTTAAAATGGCATCATCTACATGCATGCAGATTACTTCGGCAATTACCAATTGACCAGCTCCGCCTTGTTCTCCTAAAGACTTTACCTCATTCACCCTGCACTCTAAATTAATTTTAGCTTCCTTTACCATTGGTGGCTTTACAATTGAAGCAGCTTGTTTGGTAAATCCTGCTTTTACAAATTCATCTACTCCTTTTGGATATTCGCAACTAGATAAACTCATTTGTTGCACCATGGCTTCATCTACAATACTGACAACACATTCTGGAACTTCCAACACATTTTCCAGTGTATGTTTTAATGTATTATCTCTTCCTTTTCGTGCGGGTGAAAAAATAATAATTGGTGGGTTGGAGGAAAATAGGTTAAAAAAACTGAAAGGGCTTAAATTAACAATACCTTTTTTATCCATTGTACTAGCAAAACAAATAGGGCGTGGAGCAATAGCGTGTTGAAGCCATGCTTGGCGTTCTATAATAGTTAGTTCGGATAATACTATTTTCATTCAATCTTTTTTTTTGCCAATATGGAAAATTCACTATCGTCTTTTACAATCCTATTTTTTAATATTCCAATTCCTTCCATTTCCATTTTAACTTCATCACCTGCCTGTAACCATTGTTCTGTATAGTTGGGATTAGTTAATTTTCCTGTTCCATTTAATTCTAAAAAGCAACCTGTACCTACTGTACCACTTCCTATCACATCCCCTGGATGAATATCTGCACCATAGGCACAACGTTCAATAATTTCAGCAAAGGTCCAATCCATCTCTTTCATATTCCCTTCACTTACTTGAATGTCATTCACCCAACACTTCATACTTAAATTCCATGCCTTACCTATATGACCTTCTTTTGGGGCTAATTCGTAAGCACTTAATTCATCTAAGGTTACTAGGCATGGGCCAATTACTGTGGAAAAATCTTTTCCTTTGGCAGGACCAAGATTTAATAACATTTCTTCCATTTGTAATCTGCGTGCGCTCATATCGTTCATGATCATAATGCCTCCAATATACTCATCTGCTTCTGCTGCTATAATATTTCTGCCTTGTTTACAAATAACAATGGCTGCTTCTAATTCAAAATCTAATTTTTCAAAATGATCGGGCATGCATTTGATATCTCCTGGCCCTTGGATGCTATGGTGATTAGTGAAATAGAATATAGGATATTGATCAAATTCTGGAATCATGTTTACTTTTCTATTTCTGCGTGCTGCAGCAACATGCTGGCGGAATGCATAACCATCTCTGCAAGAGGTAGGAAAAGGTACAGGCGCCAATAGCTCAATACTTTCTATATCCACTCCATTTTCTTTGCTAATTCTTCCGCTTTTTATTGCTGCTTCTGTTTGTTGTGCAATGGGAAACATATCATCCCAATATTGCAAAAACATATTCATGCTATTGGGCAATTCTGGATGCATTAAATCGCAATCGAACAAAAAGCCGTCTACTAAAAATGCCAATTGATCTCTCCCATCCGATAGATATGAAACAAGCTTCATTGTTCAAAATTTTATTACTCAAAAGTAGGTGAGTTTACCATTTTTCCTCGCTAGATGCAGTTTGCTGCTGGTGTTTATAAATTTCTTTTGCTACTTTCTTTTGATGCAATCGCTCTATAATGGCATCAGCTATAAGTTCGGCAGCATTGGTAGATGATTTTGTAGCCAATAAGCTTTTTATTTTGGCTTCATTTACATCAATTCTGTACAATACAAAAACCAGCTTTTCAAAATCTTTAATAATTAGATCGTTGATTGCATTAATTAATTCAGGCCTTTTTAGTTGTTCAAAGGCAGCAATATCAATATTGTGTTCGTGCATATATCGTAAGTTTTATATCTTTAGAAAATTAAGTTTGTTATATGAAAAAATACTTCTTTTTGCTTTGCTTTTATGGCACAATAACGCTTTTGAATGCACAAAAGCAAGCCACTACCACTCCACTGTATAAAAGTACTAAAATTGACATTAATTTACGAATTGATGATTTGCTTAAACGCATGACCATCGAAGAAAAAGCAGGTCAATTAAACCAACTAAATGGGGGGGTGTTTACGGGTCCTGCTTTGAATGATCCTGGCCAAAAGGGTAAAGTGCAAATGGTAAGGGAAGGTAAAGTTGGTTCTTTTTTAAATGTAACTGGGGCAAAAGAAACCAGGAATATTCAGGAAGTAGCTGTAAAAGAAAGCCGTTTGGGCATTCCTATTTTATTTGCCTTCGACGTAATTCACGGGTATAAAACCATTTTCCCCATTCCATTGGCAGAAGCCTGTAGTTGGGACTTACCTCAAATTGAAAAAAATTCAGCCATTGCGGCTAAAGAATCGGCTGCTGCAGGATTGCATTGGACATTTGCTCCCATGGTAGATATAAGTACAGATCCTAGATGGGGTAGGGTGATGGAAGGTGCAGGAGAGGATACTTATTATGGTTCGTTGGTTGCTGCAGCAAGGGTTAGAGGGTTGCAGGGAAACTTAGATGATGTACTTCATGTATTGGCCTGCGTAAAGCATTTTGCTGCTTATGGTGCGGTTGAAGCAGGAAGGGAATACAATCATGTGGATGTTTCCAGAGTAGCTATGTGGAATAAATATTTACCTACCTATCATGCTGCTGTAAATGCAGGGGCAGCTACTATTATGAACTCATTTAATGTAGTAGATGGCGTTCCTGCTAGTGCCAATTCATTTTTGTTACAAGAAGTGCTTCAAAAGAAATGGGGCTTCAAAGGATTTGTGGTGAGTGACTGGGGTTCTTTTGGTGAGCTCATCAATCACGGATATGCAGCAAATGAAAAAGATGCAGCCTATAAAGCAATGAAGTCGGGCAGTATGATGGATATGGAATCGAAAGTTACTGTTGAATACATACCAGCCTTGGTAAAAGAAGGAAAAATTTCTATGAAGCAAGTAGATGATGCAGTGCGAAGAGTATTGTATTATAAATTCAAATTGGGTTTGTTTGAAGATCCCTATAAATTTTCGGATGAATCAAGAGAATCGGCTACATTATTTACACCAGCAAATAGAGCAGAAGCACTTAAAGCAGCAAGAAGTTCAATTGTATTATTAAAAAATAACCAACAAGTATTACCACTAAAAAAATCAACTCAAAAAATTGCATTAATAGGTTTATATGCTAAGAGTAAAGAAGATATGTTTGATTTTTGGATTGCGAATGGTACTGCAAAAGATGCAGTAAGTGTTTATGAGGGCATGCAACAAAAATTTGGGTCTGATGCCATAACATATTCGGCTGGATATACTGCCGATAATACTGGCAGTGAAGCATTAATAAATGAAGCGGTATCATCCGCAACTAATGC